>DASQIU010000001.1:0-2720 GCA_035631395.1 Daejeonella sp.
TAGAACCCAAGTTGAAAAAATTTATAAAGTGGTAAGTTTTTCTGGCAATCAATGCTTTTTCGTAAAGCAAGAGATGGCAACCTCCATTGTAGATAAACTGGAATTCTCGGTCAAAAATAAAATGGAAAAAGCTATAGACGGGAAAATGATAAAAGAACGTTGCCTTAAACTTAAAGTAGATCGCCTTGGTAATATCAAACTAACGACCATACATGAACCACTCCTTCTTCGTCCGTAATCTTATCGCAACATTTGGGCTGTCCATCGTTCCGGCACATTGGATGAAGAATCAGAAAAAATTATCTGTTGCAATACTTTTCATGGTTTCCGGATTTTATGTGGACAGAATAAGTTAAGCGAAATGAAAGAAGAGAGATATGCTGGAACAGGTACAGGGAACCTGACAACCCGGCCCTGTATTTTAATAGGGAATATACAACTTTCCAAAAGTTTTTTTAACTTTTGGAAAGTTTGTAACCCAGCCACCCAATAAATATGGAACCAGGAAAGTTCTACCATATTTATTCCCATGCAAACGGTTCTGAAAATCTTTTCAGAAGTGTAGAGAACTACCGTTTCTTTTTAAAACGTTATAGTCATTTTACTTCCTCGATAGCTGACACTTACGCCTATTGTTTGATGCCTAATCATCTCCATTTTTTAATCAGAATAAAAGAGGAAAAAGATTTGGAGGAAACTTTTGGAAAGTTTGAAACTTTCCAAAAGTTAGAATGGCGTATTAGTAAACAATTTTCGAATTTATTCAGCAGTTACACTCAGGCCTACAACAAAGTTTTTCAGCGGAAAGGCAGTTTATTTATTCCCAATTTTAAATATAAGGCAGTTTCATCGGACGCTTATCTAAGGACAGTACTTCAGTATATTCATTCTAATCCGGTACACCATGACTTTGTAAACAGCATTCATGATTGGCCATGGAGTTCGTATCATACATTTTTGAGTCAAAAACCTACCTCATTAAAACGGAATGAGGTGTTAGACTGGTTTGGAGGCACAAAAGCTTACAATGTATCACATTCTCAGACTTCTCCTATAAAAATAGAAATGGAATTTTAAGACCCCAGCTTTCCAAAAGTTCTAAAACTTTTGGAAAGTTAAATAAGCCTAAACATGATCAAACGTACCCTCCACTTCAGCAACCCTGCTTACCTTAGCCTGAACAATGGGCAGTTGCTGATAGATCTTCCTCATTTAAAAGTTCTGGGAGAAAAAGAGTCAAAGAAAACAGTTCCCATAGAAGATGTCGGGATCATTCTGCTAGATCATAAGCAAATAACCATCACACATTCCTGCATCGCGGCCTTACTTCAGAATAATGCGGTACTGATTACCTGCAACGATACCCATCATCCTACCGGTATGATGCTCCCTTTAGACGGGCACGATACCCAGAGCGAGCGTTTCCGCTACCAGGTTGACGCTTCCTTACCCCTAAAAAAGCAATTATGGCAACAAACCGTGCAGGCAAAGATTTTAAACCAGGCAGCCGTATTGGCCGAACGCAATATTGCCTACGACAATATGCTATATTGGGCCAAATCTGTCCGCTCCGGCGATCCGGATAATTACGAAGGACGTGCCGCAGCCTATTATTGGAAGCATGTATTTCCGCCCAAAATTGAATTTTTCCGTGGCCGGGAAGGCGATCCGCCCAACAACCTGCTGAACTATGGTTATGCCATATTAAGAGCCATTGTAGCCCGCGGGCTGGTTTGCTCGGGTCTGTTGCCTACCCTGGGCATTCATCATCGCAATAAATACAATGCCTATTGCCTGGCCGACGATATCATGGAGCCTTACCGTCCTTATGTAGACCGGATCGTGTTGGGTATTATCGACCGTGGCGAAAATTTCCTGGAATTAGGCCCTTCCATTAAATCCCAGCTTCTAGGCATTGCCAGCGTGGATATCCATTTCGAAAAAACTAAAAGTCCGCTGATGGTAGGCTTACAAAGTACTACTGCCTCCCTGGCCAAATGCTATGAAGGCACTTCCCGAAAGATCAACTATCCCATGATCAAACAACTGGAAGTCCGACGAACTATGAGCCGTCAGGAGCCGGAAGAAATGATCAATAAGATAACAGAAAGACCGTTCATCTATGAAAATAATTCCTCGCCTGAACCAGATCTTCCATTTTAGTTTTTATGCGTTTAAATGAATATCGGATTTTGTGGATATTAGTTTTTTTCGACCTCCCTACTGAAACCAAGAAAGATCGGCAGATTTATACCCGGTTCAGAAAAGATATTATGAAAGATGGATTTGCCATGTTCCAGTTTTCTATCTATTTACGGCATTGCAGCAGCAGGGAAAATGCCGATGTGCATATTAAGCGGGTAAAAAAACTTTTGCCACCAAAAGGCCATGTAGGGATTATGACCATCACGGATAAACAATTTGGAATGATGGAACTGTTTTATGGCAAGGAAGAAAAAGGGTTACCAACTACCCCCCAGCAATTAGAATTATTTTAGAATTAGAATCGGAAGGCTTAATCCTTCCGATTTTTTTAATTCTAATTTCGAACTTAATGGCCTGATAATAAGATCATTGAACCATGGTATGTTGTGTTAAATATCAGTAGTTCAAAGAATGAAAGCAAATCACAACGGATTCATAAAACACCTTCGGGTGGCTACCGTTGTGTTAAATATCAGTAGTTCAAAGAATGAAAGCAAATCACAACTTGCTTTAAC
>DASQIU010000002.1:0-7543 GCA_035631395.1 Daejeonella sp.
TAAAAGTAAGAGTAAAATTTTTTTCATTAGTTTATTGGTTTTGGTATGGTGTTTTCTATTTATATCAGGTTTTCCTATTTGTTTGTGTTTTTTTAACGCTTTTGCGCTAAAGAACTTCTTAGCCAAAAATCAGTCGAAGTAAAAACCTTATTCCGGTCTATGTTGGGGAAACGACCCGTGCCCATTGCCGGCGGCCGGCCCATGGCGCCTCCCATGGAAGGGGTATATTGGTTATTACGGGCCATGGGATTAACCAGGCCATTTATTTTAATGTTATAAGCCAATATATTGGGCGAATCTGCCTGGATGTCCAGTAAACGGATAGGCAGTGCCAGTTCTACCACCAGGTCATTATTTGCGGTGAAAGCCGCGGCGGCCTTAATACCGTAAGTATTATACAATGAAATTTGCCCGTCAAGTATCTCTTTAAAGCCGCTTACGCCGATGCTTTTAACCCGTTCCAGCATTTTTTGCTGCATTTCTTGTCTTATGTCTGTTTCATCGCCGCCGGGAGTTGGTCTGGAAGCCTGAGGTCTGGAGTGCTGGCGCTCTGCTACCGGGAAAATAATGGTTGGCCCCGGTTTTTTCTTACCTTCAGTATTGATCATAAAGCTTATTCCTCCGGCAAAAATCCTCGAAAAGTCTGCATGATTGCTGCTTTTTATGGCTACATACAGCATCTTATCATCGTTGACAATGCTGTATGAGAAATGGGTGGCCTCATTATAATAAGTCAGGCTATCGCCCCAATCATTTAATTTACCATCTATTTCTTTGGCATTAACGGCCCATTGGTTAGAGAAAAGTTCTTCTTTCTTTTTCTGCGCCATCGTATTTTCTGAATGAAAAAATGAAGCACAGAATAAGCTGCTAATTGCAAATGGCAGAATTAAGGTTCTCATCAATTTAAAATTATATTTTGAGGCCAGGCTTTCCAGTTTTATGATATAAAAAGCCGCCAAGGGTTTGTATGACTTAAGAAAATACATAGGGTTTAGTTCTCTGATTTTCTAGTTTTTAGTTGGTTCTGTCTTTAACCCCTATTTTCCCGCTGCAAGATAGCTAAGGATGCTTTTTGAATTTGTTAAAAGATGTTAATGGTAAGCTGTTTAACACAATTGTTACCTGAAGAGTTTATTTTCCCGCGAGAGCGCATGTTCATCAAATAAATCGTTGAGAAATTCCAAATCCCATAATGCCCCAATCCGCCAAAAAACTGCAATTCAGATCATTGTTTATCAAACAATCCCAAAAATCACAGTTCCGACTAACGGGCTACGAGTTCCTGGTCAGCTAAATAACGGCTTAGAGCATTTTCCAGGGGAGAAAGCAAGATCCCTTTTTCGCTTTTTAGAACACTGTACATTGGACGAACCGCTTTAAGCCCCAATTCTTCTATAGAAACCGGATTAATTAATTGTAAGCTATAGCCTCCCATATCCGCAATCCGCCGGGCAAAATCAGCCCAGCTTACTTCGCCGTAGTTGGCCAAATTCCAAACTCCAGATTCATTGTCCAGTAATAAGTCCAAGCTGCTATGTACCAGGTCGGGAATATAGGTTGGCGAAATACATATATCATCGGCAGCGGCAAAAGGTTGGTGCTGATGTAGCGCCGACAGTACATGCGTTGCAAAATTATATTGATCCCAGGGGCCAAAAAAAGCACTGGTTCGGATAATCAGGGCCGAGGGGTCGATCTGCAAAACAGTACGTTCGGCTTGTGCCTTACTTTGTCCATAAATATTTAAAGGCGCTACGGCATCGCTTTCCAGATAGGGCTGGTTTTTCTTGCCGTCAAAAACCAGATCTGAGGAGAAAGTAAGCAGCTTTACCCCATACTTTCTACAGACCAGGGCCAGATTTTCCGGCCCGGTGGCATTAGCCAGAAAGCAATGTTCGGCATTTTCTTCAGCTTCGTCTACCCGAACGAATCCGGCCGTGTTAATAATAGCCCAGGGCTTTCTCTCTTTAATCACCTGTTCTATCTGTTGCAGATCTTCAATATTTAACTCCTGGCGGCTTAAAAGCTGGTGACTAATGCCACGGGCCACACAAATTTTAGAGAAAGCCTGCCCCAAGGTGCCGGTTTTGCCGGTTATTAGCAGGGCGGGAACAGCGGTTTGCAGGTTATGGGCTTCATATTCATTTTTTGGATAAGGATAGATAATTCGTCGGTTAGAATGCCACCAGCCCTGGTTTTTTAAAACCGGGTGGTCGAACGGGGTTTCCAGGGCGTATGATTGGATTAATTTGCTGAGCAGAGTGGCTCTGGGCCTGCCCGATCGGACATCAAATATCCCGGACTCGTATTCCCCATTGGGGTGGGTTAATAGATTGTTCCAGCCATAGGAACCCAGAAGCGCCCAGGCCGTAATGGCAATAATCCGCACTTCCTCTTTTTGCAGCTCATTGGCCGATTGCCAGATAAAGTTCAGCCATCGCAACTGCTCTTCTCGGGTGCAATGTAAATGCGCTTCGGTAATGGCCATGGGGATTTGAAAATAATCCCAGGCTTCTTTTAACAATCCTCTTATTCCTCCAGTTTCAGAAAAGTTCACCCTTACTGCTTCTACATCAGCATATTGATGATTAAAATTGGCGCCGTGAGTATGGGCGGGATAATCCTGTAGATTTTCATCCAGGTATCTTTCTGAGGTTAGATAATGGTTGAAACCAATAATATCTGGCGGACAGGGGTGTTGAAGAAAATAAAAAAGATCTTCTTCTTTGGCACCCGCAAATAAAAGGTAAGACCATAAAGGATGGCCGGGTTTAACTTTTCCGGCCAGCAGATCGAAAGGGAGCCAGCGCCGTTGATTTTCAAAATCTGCCTGATATTGAAGCAGCGGAGTGCTGTAGGTTTTGCCCAAATCTTCCGTTTGGATCAGTTTTGCCTTGGGATTAATCTGTCGGATGGCTTGCATGGCTAAAACGGTGGCTTTGCATTCATTGATCAGGATTTGTACAAAGCTTTGATCATCTTTTTTATGCGGATGCCAGATGCCATATAAGCCACAAAAACGGGCCGTAGTTAAAGGTTCATTTATCGGGGTGTAATATTCGATCCAGGGAAATTTTTGGGCTACTTTTTTAGCGTATTCCGCTAAAGCGGGAGCAAAATTCTCTTGCAGAATATTGGCATACCGGGGACCACTGCCATGGTGTACCAGTCCGGCAATAATATCGATATTTAACTCTTGTAAACGCCGTAGTTTTTTTTCGGTGATACTCCAGTCAATATGCATGTTTTGTTGAGGCTGATGCTTTTCCCATAAAATGGGGTATCGCATTTTTTTTATTGCCAGGGCGGCAATTAAATCCAGATCTTCTTCCCGTTGGTAATGGCCAGAGAACTCGAGCTGATCAAAATAAGCGTCGGAAACCCGGTTTAATGTGCATTCAATTCCTCCCCAAATTTCAATTTTTTGATTTAAGGATGTTCTTTTCATCGGTAGATGGTTTTGAAATTTCCTGATTCAAAATTTTTTTAAATGTGGTAAGGGCTTGGGCTACAACCTGGTCCATGTTATAATATTTGTAAGTGGCTAATCGGCCCACAAAATAAACATCAGGCAGTTGTTCGGCCAGAAGTTGATATTTTTTGTATAAGCAGGCATTCTCGGGCTGCGGTATAGGATAATAAGGATCCCCTTCGGCGGTAGGAAATTCGTAAACAATAGATGTTTTGGAATGCTTTTGTCCCGTTAGGTATTTAAATTCGGTGATCCGGGTGAAATTATAATCGTTAGGATAGTTGATGGTACCGGTTTCCTGAAACCATTCTTTATCCAGGGTTTCAAATTTAAAATCTATGGAGCGATAAGGTAATTTGCCGTAACAATAGTTGAAATATTCATCAACGGGACCGGTAAAAATTAGTTTCCTATACCTGATTTCGTCCATAATCTCCTGGTAACTGGTATTCAGCATGACTTTAATGTTCGGATGGTCCAGCATTTTCTGGAACATTCTGGTATAACCATGCAAGGGCATTACCTGGTATTTGTCGGTAAAATAGCGGCTATCTTTATTGGTTCGGGTTGGTATTCGGGCTATCACAGAGGCATCCAGCTCTGCGGGATCCAGGTTCCATTGTTTTCTGGTATAACCCTTGAAAAACTTTTCATAAAGTTCACGCCCTATCTTGCTCACTACCACATCTTCTGAGGTAGTTATTTGTTTCACCGTTTCGGCTCTGTCGGCAAAGAAATCTTCCACGGCATCGCTGCTTAGATTTAATCCGTAAAGGGCGTTGATGGTGGTTAAATTAATAGGGATCGGTACCAACTGGCCATCTACGCTGGCCAATACCTTGTGCTGGTAATTGCGCCATTCGGTGAATTTGGAGAGATATTCATATACTTCTTTGCTGTTGGTATGAAATATATGCGGCCCATATTCATGGATCAGAATACCTCCATCATCATAATGATCATAGGCATTCCCCCCAATATGATTTCTTTTATCAATAATTAAGACCTTTTTTTTCCCTATCCGGGCTAATCTCTCGGCCAATACGCTTCCAGCGAACCCTGCCCCAACCACTAAAAAATCGAACATGATGTTTAACTTACGGATACCTTGATTTGACTGCTGAGCATTTTTTCAAATGCTGTTTCCATATTTAGCAACATCTTTGCACAGGTTAAATCCCAGGAGTTTTGTTTTAGGAAATCGTCAACCCGCATTAGCCATTCTTCGCGGGGGCCAGATTTTAGCTCCATTTCGATAGCTTTGATAAATTCCGAAGCTGAAGAAGCAATATGTACCAGGCCACTTTCGCCGTAAGGCTTCACCACATCACGGATGGCAGTTGAAACAGCCGGAATGCCGGCGGCTAAATATTCCGGTGTTTTGGTTGGACTGATGAATTTGGTTGATTCATTAAGCATAAAAGGGATGAGTGCCACATCCCAGCCTGATAAATAAGCGGGGAGCTCCATATAGGTTCTTGATCCCAGATAATGAATATTGTCTTTTTGTGGCAGAATGGCCGGATCAATTTTTAAAACGGGACCTATCAATATAAATTGCCATTCGGGGCGTTTTTCGGCCATCGTGCTAAGCAAGTCGATATCAAAACGTTCATCAATTACCCCAAAAAAGCCAATCCGCGGGCCCGGGATCTGTAACTGATCATTGGGCATCTTTTTCAGGGTGCGGGCTTTTTCAAAATGTGCTTTATCAATACTGCTGGGAAAGGGAAAAACTGTACTATGTTGGCCTTTCTTGGCTTCATAAAGAGAAAAACCTCCGGTGAAAACGATTTGAGCTCTTTTAAATAGTTCCTGCTCAAATTGTTTAATCCTTACTGGAGCAAATTTGAAGGCAGAGAGTTCATCCATGCAATCGTAAATCACAAAGCCCGGTTTGTAGTTTTTAGTATAGGCCAGGGCCATAGGCGTATAATACCAAAAGGCAAAATCAGTTAAGTTTTTGTTTTGAAGAAATTTATGGATGATTTCTTCCTGGTATTCCAGTATTTCTGCTTCTGTTAGGTTTTGGGGTAAATGCGGTGTTAACAGCCAGAGATTCTCCTCCCTGGGCGAAATTGACAGATGAGGTTTGGTTATAGGTTCAAAAACCGGCTCTTCGAGGTAATAAACATTAAAGATTTTTGAAAATCGGCTTAATAAATGTTGAGGGCGCTGATAAACAAAATCCCATCTGATGTGGGAAAAACAAAGAATATTGGTTGGAAGCCGGCGGTTCTTTTTCTGGAAATTAAGCTGGCTGATGTTTGCTGCTGGATTAGTCATTTTTTAATAATCTTATAGAGGTATAACAACAAAACATTGAAAAACGTTTGCGCTCAAGTTTCCAATGGGGTAAAGGAAGCTGGAATAGACAGGAAAAAACTGAGAAAAGTAGCGATACGGCTACTTTTATAATGTGAAAGTTAAGGAAGTGCTAAAACTTTTGAAACAAGATGGTTGGCTGGAGAAAAGCCAAAAAGGAAGCCATCTTCAGTTAGTTCATCCTGTACTTTGAACTCTATTTTAAAGCAGGCCGGACTTAAATAGTGATTGAAATTATGGAAAAGGTGAAGTTAGAGTTGGTGATTGAATATGCTTAAAAGCGCTATGGAAGAAATGGGTATGCTTTAAGGTGCCAATTGGGCACCCTAAAGCATATTTTATATCCTCTTCTGTCGAGCAAGAAATCGCAATATTACTCTGCTTCTTCTTCCCAGATCAGCGCCAGATGGATCAAGGTTTCAACGACTTTTTGCATATCCTGAACCGAAACCCACTCCTGTTTGCTATGGAAAGCATGTTCGCCAGCAAAAATATTAGGACAAGGCAATCCCATAAATGAAAGACGGGCTCCGTCGGTCCCGCCACGGATACTTTGCAGCTTAGGCTGCAATCCGGCTCTTTGTATGGCTTTTTGGCCAAATTCTATTATCTGCGGATGCTGGTCTAAAACCTGTTTCATATTGCGGTACTGCTCTGTAACTTCCATTTTATAGGATGAATTGGGATATTGAGCCATTACCTGGTGAACAATAGCTTCCAGAAAGCGCTCATGCTCCTGAAGTCCTTCGTTGGTGAAATCGCGGATAATGAACTCAATGCTGGCTTGCTCTACATTCCCTTTCATCCCGGTAGGATGAATAAAGCCTTCTTTTCCTTCGGTACTTTCTGGCGAAAGGTGGTGTGCAGGCAGCAAGGAAACAATTTCTGAAGCAATTTTCAGGGCGCTTTCCATCCGTCCTTTGGCAAACCCCGGATGGGCGCTCACTCCTTCGATGGTGATTTTTACCCCATCGGCCGAAAAGGTTTCATCCTCTATCGATCCGCGGGTTTCTCCATCTACCGTATAGCCGAAATCAGCGCCCAGCTTGGCCAGATCTACCTTGTTTACCCCACGTCCAATTTCCTCATCAGGAGTAAATAAGATCTTAATGGTTCCGTGCTTTACTTCCGGATGGGTCATGAAATAATGGGCCATGTCCATGATTTCGGCTAGTCCGGCTTTATTATCCGCTCCTAATAAAGTGGTTCCGCTGGCCGTAATAATATCATTGCCCAGTTGGTCCTTTAAATCGGGGTGATCTTTTAAGCGGATAATTTGTGTAGGATCATCAGGTAAAACCAGGTCCTGGCCCTGATAATTTTTATGGATCAGTGGTTTTACCCCTTCGCCACTGCAATCGGGCGAAGTATCCATATGCGAACAAAAACAAATAACGGGTACTTGTTTGTTAGTATTTGCCGGTATGGTAGCATAAACGTATCCATGTTCGTCTAAATGGGCATCGGTAATGCCAAGTTCCAGGAGTTCTGAAACCAATAATTTGCCCAGATTTTTCTGCTTCGGAGTTGAAGGGCAGGTTTCTGAATCGGGATCTGACTGGGTATCAATGGTTACGTATTTTAAAAAACGCCCGGCGGCAATAAACTGAATATCCTGGATGGAGGTCATAGTGCAATTCTAATAGGTTTCAAAACAATAGGACAATATTACAGTTAATTAGATTTTTCCGGAATCGTAAAATGATTTAACGCCTTGAAAAAAATCTTGTTTTTAATATTAGC
>DASQIU010000003.1:0-4328 GCA_035631395.1 Daejeonella sp.
GAAATATTACTGCGGCTCAGGCCGATGAATACATTGCAGGATATATGATCATGAATGATATGAGCGCCCGTACTCTGCAAATGGAAGAAATGCTCCTGAATTTGGGCCCGGCTAAAGGGAAGGATTTTTCAACCGTTATTGGCCCCTGGCTGGTTACTCCCGATGAACTGGAACTCTATAAAATTCCGGCTAAAGAAGGACATACCGGCAATAATTACAACCTTTCAATGAAATGTTGGGTAAATGGCGCAGAGGTTTCTGTTGGTTCTATGGCCGATATGGACTGGACCTTTGCCGAAATTATTGAACGTTGCGCTTACGGAGTAGATATTTTACCGGGTGATGTGATTGGTTCTGGCACCGTTGGTACTGGATGTTTCCTGGAATTAAATGGAACCGGCTTATTGAATGATCCGAATTATAAACCTCAATGGCTGCAACCGGGCGATGTGGTAGAAATGGAAATTACCGGCCTGGGCAGATTAAGTAATACCATTAGTAAAGTAGATACCGATTGGTCTATACTGAAATTGAAAAAGAAATAATGCTTATTTTTTGCTGGAATGTCTAAAAGCAAGTTGGATTTGGACTCGTCACACACTGAGCTTGTCGAAGTGTGGGCTTTATGGTTAGACAAGCTCACCATGACGTTCGGGTATAGCAATAGAGACTCAAACTTTTAGACATTCTTCAGCAAATACTTATATGATATGTTAACCCTTAAAACTTCTGATTTAAAAACAGTCGAGCTGCAGAATTATTTACAGCACGCCATTGCCCCGCGGCCTATTTGCTTTGCTTCTACAGTGGATAAAGAGGGAAATGTGAATCTGAGCCCTTTCAGTTTTTTTAACCTTTTTAGCACCAATCCGCCGCTTTGTGTTTTTTCCCCTTCGCGGCGGGTACGCAATAATACTACCAAACATACCCTGGAAAATATCCTGGAGGTGCCAGAGTGTGTCATTAATATTGTGAATTACGATATGGTGCAGCAAACTTCGCTGGCCAGTGTAGAATATCCCCGTGGAGTAAATGAATTTGTGAAGGCAGGTTTTACCCCCCTGAAATCTGAATTGGTAAAACCTCCTCGTGTGGCTCAGTCGCCGGTACAGTTGGAGTGTATCGTAAAAGATGTGATCTCATTGGGCGAACATGGCGGCGCCGGTAACTTGATCCTGGCCGAAATTAAACTGATCCATATTAAGGAAGAGATCCTGGATGAAAATGGGAAAATAGATCAGGAAAAAATAGATCTGGTAGCCCGTTTGGGCGGCGATTGGTATTGCCGGGTTACTAAAGATAATTTATTCAAAGTAGCTAAACCTGTTCAAACAATGGGGATTGGAGTAGACGTTCTTCCGCCTTCTATTCGTAATTCTCATATCCTTACCGGAAATAACCTGGGCCAGTTGGGTAATATCGAAGTGTTGCCTACTGCCGAGGAAGTGGAACGCACCAAAGAGGAATCTGAAATAAAGGATATTTTAGATGCCACAGTAAATGACCCTATCAGAAGACAGGCACAACTGCATATGCGGGCCAAAGTTTTACTGGATCATAACGATGTGGTGGCTGCCTGGAAAATTTTGTTGATTTAACGTCGGGACGACCCTATGTGGTCGCCCTAAAACATAAAATCTTGTGTGGTCATGGGCGATTACATGCTGGGCGATTACTTAGAATCGCCCCTACATTTCTCTGCTGGGCTGGGCGATTACATAGAATCGCCCCTACAGTCCTTTCCGGGTTTTTTGGATGATTCGTCCAATTACCTGGTCTAATTGCTTAGCAGTAATTTCCAGATATCCTATAATTTCGGCATTCAATTTATTGCCCAGGTTTTGTTTGTCAAATAGATCGACTAATCCCAAAATATTGGCCGCCGGTTTACGAATTTCATGCGAGCTGATAAAGGCAATTTCCCGCAGTTTTTGGTTTTGCCTTAGAATTTCCTGCTTCGCTTTTTTCTGGGCTGTAATATCTTTGATTACTACCAGCCTGGATTTTTGGCCATTTATTTTTACCAGATGCGAAACTACTTCCACAACAATGATGCTTCCGTCTTTTTTAACATGGCGCCACTCGCCACGGATGGTATCTGGTGCGTGTAACGATTTTTTATCCAAATGTTCCTTCAACCGCTGATGTTCTTCTTCTACCCGGATGGCATACAGATCTAAGTTTAAGAATTCCTGCCGGTTATATCCATACAGATCCAGGGCCGCATCATTAACCATAGAAACTTTGGCCGTTTTCAGGTTGTAGGTCCACATAGGAGTTGGATTATTGGCGAAAATCATTTTATAATTCTCTTCAGACTGCTGAAGCTTTTCCAGGTTCCCTTTGCTTTCCGTTATATCCTGCATGGCACCAACCATTCGTATGGCCTGATGGTTTTCATCCCTCATGATATAGCCTCTATCAATAACTAATGCATAAGTGCCATTGGCTTTTTTGTATCGGTATTCTTCTTTCCATTGATTGCCGCCATCCTGGTTTAATATCTCTTCAAGGCTTTGTTTTACTCTTTGGGCATCAGCGGGATGAAGATTGGCCTCCCATTTCTCAATGCCGTTAATCTCCAGCCTTTCCTCATGGGCAAAATAAGCCTTAAATCCTTCGCCATAATAAATTTCCTTACTTAGCAGATCCCAATCCCAGATGGCATCGTGAGTTACGGCACTGGTTAGCCGATAACGCTCATTGCTGAGGCGGATATCCTCTTTTCTCTGGTAATTTTCCAATATCATCCGGATAATAGTACTCATCCGATAAATTAAATTATTCTCATCTTTTATAGCCTGGCTGCGGTTCCTTTTAAAAATAGCAAGGGTGCCCAAAACTTTTTTGTTTTCACTTAAAATGGGAAGCGAGTGGCAGGTTTGCAAGTTATATTGTTGAAAGAGATCTTTAAAGTTCTGGTAGTTAGTGTTGCTATCAAGGTCTGTAATAATGATTTCTTTTTTATAATAAGCCGCTTGAGTACAGGGGTGATTAAGTAAGGCAATTTCTAAGCCCATGCCGAACTGCTCAAAAACGCCGGGCATGGAGGGGATAGAAAAAGGGTAGAGATGGCTTCCTTGTTTATTACTGAGGGCCAGGGAAGCCTTTAAGCCGTAATGGATGTTTTCAAACCCATTCAATAAATAATCGAGAATTTCTTTTAGAGTATATTGCGATGAGGCACTCATCTCCAGAACTTCTTTTTCAAGCGAGAGGGTAAGCTGCTGGATTTTTAACTCGGAAATATCTTTTATAAATACCGTCAGAGAGTTTTCATGCGGATAAGCCGTTACATCAAGCCATTTATTAAGTTGAGTAGAAAACTCTTCAAAATGAACGATACTATTTTTTTGAAAAGACCGCTTAAATTCAGGATAAAACCTTAGTTCTTTCCATTCGGGAAATATAGTCCACAAGCTGCAGTCTAAGAGCTCTGCAGCAGGGTAGTTCCCAAGCCTTGTCATGGAGGAATTAAAGGATGTAACCAGCCATTTCTGGCTAAGGGTGAAGAATATATCCTTGTTGTTTTCTATCAGGCTGTTAAAGCGGCGGTTGAGTTTGAATTTTTCCTCTTCTATTTCTTTTTTGGCCGTAATATCCTTCGAATTTATTAGAATGCCTTGTATATCCGGGTCGTACAATAGGTTGGTAATTACCGTTTCCAACCAATGCCATTTTCCGTTTGAATCGATAAAGCGATAATGCGGTAGTTCTAATTTATAAATACTGTCGATGTTTGAAAAGAGCTTAAGCAGCATATCCACATCGTCCGGATGCACAAAATCAAACACATTTTTGCCCACATAATAAGAAGGATCATAACCTAATATGGGCGTTACGGTTTGACTTATATAGGTAATAATGCTTTCACGGCTAAGGATTGCCAATAACTCAGATCCGCTTTGCACCAGTTTTTGGTAACTTCTTTCGCTGATGCTTATTTCTGAGCCAGATTCTGACTTTTTTGACGCTGCGTTTTTTCGCCGTCCGGAAAGGAAAAACCAGCCGTCTGCATTTTTTATCATGCTCCATTCCAAAGCTTCTGTTTGGTTATTTTTTAAAAAACAGCGGCTACTAAAATTGATCTGATGATTTTGAGCAGTTTGCATCAATTGAAAAACCTGACTTACATCACCTGGATGAATAATTTCAGTAAATGGTTTGGAAATAAGCTCAGATTCTGTACAATCTGTTTCTGCTGCAAAATTCCTGCTAACCTTTTGGATCAGGCCATAGGCATTTACCAGACAGAGTAGATCTTTTGAAAGGGCGAACAGTATGGTCAGATCGTCGGAATAAACAGATGAGAGACTGGCATTTATTTC
>DASQIU010000004.1:0-36423 GCA_035631395.1 Daejeonella sp.
AACCGAACTTCGCGATAAGCTGGAAAATAACACGCAATATTTCCGCCAAAAAATGACTGAAGCGGGTTTTGACATTAAACCAGGCGTTCATCCCATTGTGCCCATTATGTTGTACGACGCCAAATTAGCACAGGATTTTGCTGCCAAACTATTAACTGAAGGCATTTATGTAATCGGTTTCTATTATCCGGTGGTGCCGCAAGGCAAAGCCCGCATCCGGGTGCAATTATCGGCCGCACACAACCAGGAACATTTAGATAAGGCCATTGCCGCCTTTACCAAAGTAGGTAAAGAACTTGGCGTGATTCAATAAGCCGTTTAAACGTTTTATATTTGCGCCAATTGCTTAGGACTCTTAATAGAGTCCAGAGCAATCCATAGGCAAATTCTTATGGCTTGCTCCATCAGCAATGACGATATTTTACAAATCATGCAGGAAAAAATCAATCAATACACCGCCGAAATAAATTCTTTTCAGCCTAAAGATGCCGCCGAGCTGGAAACTTTCCGGATCAAATTTTTAGGCACCAAAGGTATCCTCAAAGATCTGTTTGAGGATTTTAAATCGGTATCGCCCGAAGAAAAACGGGTATTGGGTAAAGTGCTGAACGAGTTCAAGCAATTGGCCGAAGCGAAGTACCATACTTTAAAAGAAGCTGAAGAAAATGCCCAGCTTCAGGCCACAGGCACCGAAGCCGATTTAACGCTTCCGGGCCAGGGTTTTGAACTGGGTTCACGCCATCCTTTATCGCTGGTGCGCAAACAAATTGTGGAGATCTTCAAAAAACTGGGTTTCAACGTAGCCGAAGGTCCTGAAATTGAAGACGATTGGCATAACTTCTCGGCCCTGAATTTCCCTGAGGAGCATCCGGCCAGAGATATGCAGGATACATTCTTTGTGAGCCTGCCGCAGCAGGAAGGCAATGAACAATCGGAAGCTTTTGCTTTACGTACCCATACTTCTTCTGTTCAAGTACGGATGATGGAAGCCGGCAAACCGCCTTTCCGGGCTATTATGCCGGGCCGGGTGTATCGTAATGAAGCTATTTCTGCCCGGGCACACTGCTTTTTCCACCAGGTAGAAGGTTTATATATCGATGAAAACGTATCCTTTGCCGATTTAAAGCAAACCCTGTTTTACTTTGTACAGGAATTATTTGGAGAAGATACCAAAGTACGTTTCCGTCCGTCTTATTTCCCTTTTACAGAGCCTTCGGCCGAAATGGACATTTCTTGTACCATTTGCAAAGGCAATGGTTGCCAGCTTTGTAAGCATAGCGGTTGGGTAGAAATTCTGGGTTGTGGCATGGTAGATCCTAATGTGTTGGAAAATTGCCATATCGACAGTAAAAAATATACCGGCTATGCCTTCGGAATGGGAATAGAGCGTATTACCAATCTGAAATATCAGATCAAAGATCTGCGCTTGTTTTCAGAAAATGATGTTCGCTTTTTAAAACAGTTCCAATCTGAATTGCTCTAAATGAAATACCTACCGGGATTACTGATCACTTGTTTATTGTTTGTATCCTGCCAAAAAGATAATGAGGTCAGAATTCCGGAAGTATATGTAAATTACCGCCTAACGATTCAGGATTTTCAGATCAAAAACAGCAATGGAATTTTGACCGTCAATAATCAAGGCGTTGCCGGTCTGGTGATCTATCGCCGGCCGGATAATGTGTACGTGGCTTACGACCGTTGCAGCTCTGTAAATCCTGAACAAAGATGCGCCGTTCAGCCGGATGAGCAGGTATTAACTCTATCTGACCCCTGCAGCGGCGCCAAGTTTTCATTATTTGATGGCAGCCCGGTAAAAGCGCCGGCCAAACGCTCATTAAAACAATACCGGGTAGATATCAGCAATTTTGAAATTTGGGTAAGGAATTATTAGTATGGAAATAGACAAAATCAAGGAAAGTATAAAAAGAGCTTCCCGCGAGCTTTTTCGCAAGTATGGTTATCACAAAACCAGTGTGAATGAGATTGCCAAAAAAGCCAAAATTGCCAAGGCTACCATTTATAAATACTTTGAAAGCAAAGAGCTAGTTCTACATGCTATTTTGATGGATTATATCCGCCATAGCGTTAACGAAATTATTCATAATCCTTCTGAAGTTCTGGATCGGGAAACTTACATCAGCAATATCATCCTGAAAACCAGCCGGCTTTCTTATATGGTTTGTAATGAGTTTATTGGCTGGGAATTTATTCGTGAGTCGGCCAATGCGCAGGAATTTCTAAAAACCCTTTCGGACGAACTAGAAAGCCTTCTGATCCAATCCTTTAATGAAATCAAACTATTTCCTGAAAATTCTTCAGAACAGCTCCGCTTTTTGATCAAGGCCAGTAAAAGTATCGTTTTTTCTTTTGCATTCACTTCGGTTAGCGATTCGGATGTGCGCAAAAATTTCATCTCTTTCCAAAAAGAAATTCTGCCTTACCTGGTAAAGGCTTCGGTGCAATAAAAAGCGGTGTTTAGCTTAACACATAAGCTTGTACCCAATTCCCCTAATGTTTAGGATTTCAATTGCAGGATCTTGTTTTAAGCGCTTACGCAACTTTGTAATAAAAACGTCCATGGTACGGGCGTTATAAAAACTATCGTCGCCCCATAACGTAATTAATGCTTTTTTTCTTTCCAACAAATTTCTGTTATTGCATAGCAAAAATAAAAGAGCTGTTTCGCGATGCGATAATTTAATTTCTTGATTTTCCTGAAATTTCAGAATTTGTTTATGATAAAAGAACTCGTATTTGCCAATTATATAGGGGTTGATAAGTTCTGATTCTTGAGTAGAATTTCTTTTCAATAACTCATTTAATCTCAAGAAAAGCTCTTCTAAACTAAATGGTTTCCTGAGATAATCATTCCCTCCACTTTTATATCCTTCTAAAACATCTTCCGTTCTACTTTTCGCAGTCATAAATAACACAGGTGTAGTAATGTTATGCACTCTTATTTGCTTAACCAGTGAAAATCCATCAGTGTAGGGTAGCATAACATCTACAATACAAGCAGAAAAATTATTGTTCTGAAATAAATTATAAGCTTTTTTCCCATCAACAGCATGCATGACTTTATAATTCCGCTGTTCCAAACTATCCTTTATAACTTTTGCCAGAAACGGTTCATCTTCCACTAAAAGTATATGTGCTTTTTCCATTATACTAAAGGTAATTTAATTGTAAATATAGAGCCAGATGGATTATTTGCTGTTAGTGAAACTGCCCCTTTGTGCTGCTGGATAACTTGCTTAACAAAGTTTAAACCAAGCCCATACCCTTTAACATTATGTGTGTTGCCTCTGGGAATTCTAAAAAATTTATCAAAAACCTTATCGTGAAATTCTTCTGGGATCCCTATTCCATTATCAATAAAGCTAATTTCTGCAAATTTAGATGAGGACAACAAAACGATTTCAATACTTGCTTCATTATCATTGTACTTTACTGCATTTTCAATGATGTTAGTAAAAGCATTTATTATAGCCATTTCTTCTGCCTGAATGTACAGCGATTGTGGATGATCAATATATTTTATATTGGCATTATTGCTTTTGACTAAGGGGCTAACGTCATGGATAGCTCTCCTAATTAAACTGTTAAGTTCAATGCAGGAATAATTTCCTGGAGCTGTTTTTCCTAATTTGTTTAAACTTAATATTTTCCCAGCTAACTCCGTTAGCTTATTTGTCTGGTGACCAATAATCCCCAAATACTCCTTACGGGTTTGATCATCATAATCAAAGCTTTTTAAGGCTTCAACAGTTATGGTTATAGAGGAAATCGGAGTATTAATTTCATGGTTCATATTGTTTATGAAATCATCCTTTAGCTCAGATAACCGATGCTGGGATAACAAGGTCTTAACGGTATAAGCGAAACAAAAAATAGTAATTCCAACCAACAGAAATGAGGTAATAATTAACCATTTCATTTCTTGTAAAAAATAAAAATCAGGACTATTAAATGCTGCGCTAATCAATTCCTTTTCATAAGGCCTTCTTAATGCTGCGTTTACTTGTTTAGTTAAATACAGATTTGAATGATCAGATTTTCCCTGGCTTAATTTAAAAGTTTCGCTGATTCCCCTTGACACAAGTTCCTCTTTATAAAGTTGATTCAGGTCAGCAACATTTAGCTTACTTTGATCAAAAGCTTTATATAAACTATCGCCCAATCGTTGAGTATAATAGTAAACAATGCCTTTTTTCAAGTCTTCTTTAAGAATCTTGTCGCCAAATTCATTGATCATGAATTTCTTAGCTCCAGGGGTTATTGTTTTAAGTTTTTGCTTAAAGTTTTTAAATCCAACACTTGCTCCTTCCTCTCCCACATTTGAATAAGTATCCTTAATATTAAAAACTGTGGCACTGTCTCTATTATTATTGTTACAACTAATTTGCACAATAGTGGTATCAGCCATCCATTGTTTAAACTTCTTTATTATTTTTTGATGTCTAAGATCAATTTCCCGATTTACAGCTGTATTTAAAGCACTATTAATATCATAATTAAATGCTTTTATAGTGGCTTTATAGTTTTGATAATTCCAAAAAAACTGCAAGCCAATAATTCCTGTAACACATAAAGACATTGATATTAAAATTAAGGTCAAGTGTCTCTTCATACCGATAAAAGTAGCATAACAATGCATCATTAAAGAAGATGTTAACACTAATTAACTTTACTTAACCCAAGTTAACTTTACCCTACTGATATCTTTTCCATGTTTGAAAAAAACAAAAAACATGAAAAAGATAATCTTATTGCTAATCCTGTTGGTTAATTATGCCTTTGCTCAACCAAAAAATAATGAGTTAGCGCCTGACATTGATTTTAAAACTATCTTAAACGCCCCTGTCAATAATATTAATCTAAGCCAGTTAAGAGGGAAAATAGTTTTAATTGATTTTTGGGCAACATGGTGTGGATCGTGTATAGAAGCAATGCCGCATTTAAAGCAATTACAAAATAAATATCCGAACGATTTGCAGGTGATTACTGTAACTGGAGAGACAAATAAACGGATTAGTCAATATTTAAAAGTAAAGCCATCTAATTTATGGTTTGCAATTGATACAAACTATTACATTTCCAAATTATTCCCACACCAGCTCATCCCTCATTCCGTACTTATTTCACAAGATGGTAAACTAATAGCCAATACAATTCCTCAATCAGTTACAGAAAGTGTTATTGACAGTATAATAAGCAATAAGAAGGTCCATCTAGTTGAAAAGCAAGACAAGTTAATCTCTCACGATGATCTTATTAAAACTTATTTTTTCGCTGAAGATACCGTTAAAAGTAGGTTTATGATTCAACCAGAAATTCAGGGTACCGCTGCAATAAGTACCCGTTATTTGAACGATAATGTATTTAAGGGAAGAAGAATTACATGTATCAATGTTTCACTATCAAGATTATATACAATTGCTTTCGGAGATTTCCCTTATAGCAGGGTAATCAACAATATTCCAAAGGATCATAAAGAGCAAGTATATTGTCTGGATTTGATAGTTGAAAACAAAAAAGATCTATTACCAATACTACGGCAGCACTTATTAAAAAAATTTGACATTCAAGCTAAAATTGAACAACAAAATAGAGACGTTGAAGTGCTGAAAATTCAAGATTTAAAAAAGTTCAATAAAATACCATTGAATAAATCCGGCATCAGAACATATTATTCAAGTCATGGTGAAATCAATCAGCAATCCATTACTATGCATGATTTTGCCGGGTACCTTGAAGATTATGGTGTAGGAAAATTGCCCGTTATAGATGCTACTGGGGTAAATAAAAAGTTTGACATTAAATTTTCTTTTCAGCCTGAAAGTCCAGAAAGCTTAATTAAAGTATTAAATACAATTGGCTTAAGCTTAGAAAGGAGTAAGAAGAAAATTGATATGTTAGTACTATTTAAACAATAGAAAGCCTCAATCTTTTAGGATGTCAGGTTGAGGTAACCAAAAAGATTACGATTCTTTCGTCATCAAGATATTGGGGAATATAAATTGAACTGTGTCAAAAAAATGGAATCATTAATAGTTTTTCATCTGACACAGTTCAGTTTTTTACAGTCTCAAGATATTTATAAAAACCCAGTAATTCCCAACAAACTATATCCTAGCCTACCACAAAACACTTGCCGCAGCTTCACTTTTAACACCCATCAGCTCTCTATACACAAAAATTGGAAGTGAAACATAGAACGAAGTACCCTGGCCTAATTCGCTTTTAAACCAAATTTTACCGTTTTGCATTTCGGTATATTCTTTACATAATAACAAACCCAAGCCTATTCCCTTCTCATTTTGGGTCCCAAAGCTCGATCTCAATTTTAAAGAAAACAATGCTTTCTGTCTGTCCATATCAATGCCCACTCCATTGTCCTGAACCACAAAAATGCAGTTCTTATTATCAATTTGTGTAAACACGCGTATTTCTCCGCCATTAGGCGTAAACTTAATGGCATTAGAAACCAGGTTCCTGATTACTAATTGTAGCATATCTTTATCCGCCCAAACATCAATTTCTGAACTAATATTCACTTGCAGATTTTGTTGTTTTTGAGCGGCTATCATTTGCAAAGTATTCAGAGTTTTAGTTAAACTGTTCTTTAAATTTAAACCTCTCAGGTTAACTCTGATCCCCTCCATCTGATTATTTGACCAAGCCAGCAAGTTAGAAAGCAGATCTTGTGTATTTCTGGTTGCCCGCAACAAACCAGCTTCTATTTCTTCTTTCTCCTCTGGCTCCAGATCAAATACATTCAATAACTCCAAGTACTGATGCACCATAGAAAGCGGCGTTTTCAGATCATGTGATATAATGGAAAACAGCTTGTTCTTTTCTGAATTTAATCTTTCTAACTGATGCGTTTTACCCAAAACAGCTTTTTTCTCCTTATAATATTTTCGACGAATGGAGGTCATCCCGGCGAAAACTAAAACTACTATGATTAGGTAGGCCGAAGCAGTATCTATAAACCGGGTTAACTCACTAGGGTAATTGTCTACAATCAAGGATGGATAAGTATACTCCAGCCCCAATAAAATTAAGACAAGGCTCAAATTAATCGATACCCATAAACCATATTGCTTTTTAGGGCTTACCGAGATAAGCAAAAAGAAAATTAAAGCAAGCAGAAGAAGCGATGGACCTTTTATCCCGGAGTTATATATATAATTTACCGCTAAAAAAAGATTAGTAGTTAGTCCACCCAGGATTAACCCAGCATTGAACTTTTTCTTAAATCTGGATAGATAAAAAGCATAAATTAACACCAGCAGTATACCCAAAGAAATTATCGAAGAAACTTTAAGGCCAACCCAAAAATTAAACAGAATGTTATAAAACACCGCAACCAGGGCAATTGCACTAAAAGTGTGAAATATTCTAGGTTCTATAGAATATTCAGCCTGGGAACCTATAAAATGTACCCACCTCTTTTTCCAAAAAGTGAACAGATTTTTTATCAACAAAATGAGAGAAGTTAATTCTGGCAATAATACAGCATTAAAATATATTTCTCAATAAAAAAATTTATATAGATTAATTTTAAAAAAAAGTCCCGTTCAAGCAAAATGCCAACTTAGTTGTTGGTCTAAAAATAGCTAATTAAAGACAGTCAACCTTCTGTGCCATGAGTCCTGAAATTTCTGATTTTTCAAATCTAATCGATGAGCAGTTCGATCATCTGGAAGAACCCGCCAAAGGATTTATCTCCTTTCTGCTGGGTTTCTTTATATGAGAAGCTCCACCTATGGTAACAATCTGGTAATAATCCCGGATCGGGAAAATCTGCGCCAAATTTCTGACAGCAAATTCTAAAAAGCCTCTATTTCTTTGGCATAGCTCACATATGCGCTTGGCGGACGGGATTTTTAGCTTAATTTTGTCCCAATGAAGAAGCTGACCGCCGATAATAAGTTTTTGCAAAACGTACCGGTAATTGATATTGCCGAAGAAGGAAAAGGAGTAGGAAAATTAGACGACCTGGTTATTTTTATAGATAAGGCCGTTCCCGGAGATGTTGCAGATATAGAACTGATGCGAAAAAAGAAGAAGTTCTTTGAAGCCCGCATCCAAAACCTGGTAAAACCTTCCGAAAATCGTAGCGAACCTTTTTGCGAGCATTTTGGCGTTTGTGGTGGTTGCAAATGGCAGCACATGAGTTATGAGGCCCAATTACATTTTAAACAAAAAACGGTTACCGATGCCCTGCAGCGTCTGGCCAAGGTGGATGTTACAGGTATGGAACCTATTCTACCCTCGCAAGCCACACAATATTACCGCAATAAACTGGAGTACACCTTCTCAGATAAACGCTGGCTAACCGATGAAGATATGCGCAGCAGCGAATCCATGGATATGAATGCTCTGGGCTACCATATTCCTGGCAGGTTTGACAAAATTCTGGATATTCAGCATTGTTATTTGCAAGCTGATCCCTCCAATGCCATCCGCAATGAAGTACGACGTTTTGCCTTAGCGCAAAATATTTCTTTTTATAACCTGCGCAACCACGAAGGCGCTCTCCGGAACCTGATTATTCGCACAGCCACTACCGGCCAGCTTATGGTGATTGTGGTTTTCGCTTACGCGGATGAAGAGCAGATCCAGGCGGTCATGCAACATCTAAAAGATAGTTTCCCGCAGATCAGCTCCTTATTATATATCATCAATCAAAAACGGAACGATACTATTTTCGATCAGGATATCCATGTTTTTAATGGTCCCGACCATATTTATGAAAGCATGCCTGCAGGTAAAACCGGCAACCCAGCCATGCAGTTTAAAATTGGCCCTAAATCATTCTATCAAACCAATTCAGACCAGGCTTTTGAATTATATAAAATAGCCCGAGAATTTGCCGATTTTAGAGGCCATGAACTGGTTTATGATTTATACACCGGCGCCGGTACTATTGCCAATTTTGTTGCCGCCGATGTACGTGAAGTAATTGGAGTAGAATATGTGCCTACGGCCATTGAAGACGCCAAACTTAACTCGGCTATTAACCAGATCAAAAATACCAAGTTTTACGCCGGCGATATGAAAGATGTGCTGGATACTGATTTTATAGCTCAACATGGCAAACCAGACGTGGTGATCACCGATCCGCCACGAGCGGGAATGCATGCCGATGTGGTAAAACGCCTGCTGGAAATGGAAGCCGAAAAGATTGTTTACGTAAGCTGTAACGTAGCTACCCAGGCTCGGGATATTGCCCTGCTCAAAGAAAAATATCACGTAAGCCGTATCCGTCCGGTAGATATGTTTCCGCATACCCAGCATGTGGAGAATGTGGTTTTATTAACCCTCATTCCGGAGTCAGCTCGCGAAAACGGAGATTTAGTGATTTAAAGCCTTTTGTTATGGATTTACAAGACCTCTTAAACCAGGAAAATAAAGGCCAGGGAACCCCTCAAAAAGAAAGCCCGCTAAAAAGCCTGGAAACCGATCTGAAATTTTACAGCGAATCAATTAAAGAAGTGGCTGTAGAAATTATGGTGGAAGGCATTTCGGCCAGCCCCATTTTTGTAGCTCATCAGCACGAAGTAAAACTGGGAGAGCCAATTTTAGATAAGGATGAACTAAATACCAATTGGAGCATCAATGCCTCAACATTAGAAGAATTTGTGGAAAAGGGAATCATTCAGCCGGATAAAAAAGAAAAATTTATCAAGCAATATAAAAACGCACACGATTACATGTGCCTGTTTGTTATTGTACCCGAAGGAGCCAATTTTGTGTTCTACCCCTACTAAACTGTTAATCGTCAATCGATTTTCATTGATACGAAAAAAGCCTTAGCAGAGCTTTCTGCTAAGGCTTTTTTCAAGGCTTAATCTACATTGGCCATTCTGGAAACTTCCTTAGAAGTCACTCGGGCATTACCCTCATGTTTAATTCTAGACATACCATTGGCCTTCATATCCAAAGTCTTCCCGGCGTAAATAGAATTATGAGACACCCCATTAGCTTCAATCTTCACCTCTTGGGCTAATAGTTTATTGGCCTGTAAACGGGAAGCACCATTAGCTTGAACCATAAACTGTTCTGCCTTGCCAGTTAGATCAACCTTAGCCGCTCCGCTAATTTCTAATTTCAAAGTACTTACCTGCAGGTTTAATTTGGAATTACTAGCCGCCGAAAGCTTCAGATCGAGCTGTTTGGCAGCAATCGGATTCTCGGCATAAAACCGAATGGCTCCGCTTCCCTCCAGCCGATCCAGCTTTTTATAAGTAATGTATATATCGAGTCTTACATCCTTATAGTTATTACTCCAACTGCTTCTGTCACTTTCCAACCGGATATTTAACACTTTATCAATCACCTCCATTTTCAGGCGTCCATAGATATTTTTATAGTTGGCTTCTACTTCTACCTTTTCCTGGTTACCCGGTGTTAAGTAAATATGGGCAATCCCCGAGGCCTTAATAGCCGCAAATTCAGTAAAAGTGAACTGCTCCTTTATACTATCTGTTTGAGCAAACAACAAGCGGCTAGTCATGACCAGGAAGCCGACAAAAGTCATTTTTAAAAAATTTTGCATGGTTATTTAATTTTGATTTCTGATGATAAGACGCCCGATGCTGTAGAAAGTTGCATCGCTTTCAGATCTTTTAAAAGCAAGCTCTGGCAAATCGCCGGAAATATGTATTTTCAAACGAAATTTACAAAGGCAATGGCAAACCGCAAGATACTGATCCTCAACCAACAACAAATCCAGCAAAAAATTGAGCGCATGGCTTATCAGATCCTGGAAGATAATTTGCAGGAAAAAGAACTAATCATAGCGGGCATTGTGGAGCGGGGTTATACCATCGCCATCCGACTGAAAAAAGTACTGGAAAAAATTTCCAACATTCAGGTTACACTTATGAAAATAGAGGTGGATAAAGATCTGACCCATTTACAAGCGCAAACCGATCTGGATATTCAGCATGCTGCCCATAAAGTAGTTATTTTGGTAGATGATGTATTAAACAGCGGCCGTACCCTGGTTTACGGGCTGGGCGTTTTCCTGAATATCCCATTAAAAAAACTGCGCACCCTGGTATTGGTTAGCCGCAATCACCGCAGCTTCCCAATCAGCCCCGATTTTACGGGCCTGGAATTATCTACCGTTTTAAAAGAACATGTAGAGGTAATTTTGGATGAAAAAGAGGAAGACGCCGTTTATTTAAGCTAATCGTTCTTCTCAGATTCCTCCAGATACCTGGCCAATTTTTCGGCGGTAAGATCTATTCCACTAACAATATATTTGGCCCGGCTGTAGAAAACTTCGCGTTCAGCAAGTTTCTGACTGATGAAATCCAGCAATTCTTCATCCTCCAGATCTTTAAGCAGCGGCCGTTCGGTTTTGGAGTTTTTCAACCGGTTAACCAGTGCTCTGGGCGGTAACGATAAATAAACCACTTTTCCAGCATGATGCATCCATTCCAGATTATCAGCATAACATGGCGCTCCCCCACCGGTTGCAATCACTGCATGCTGCGAATAGTTGGAAGTTTGTAAGACTTCGCGTTCCAACTTGCGGAAAGCTTCTTCGCCATGCAAGTTAAAATAATGGGAAATGCTCATCCCAATTTTAGTCTCGATCTGCTTATCCACATCCACAAAGTCATACTGAAGAAATTGAGCCAATTTACGGCCCAGTGTGGTTTTGCCACTTCCCATAAACCCGATCAGGAAAATTCTCATAGCAATCCCTCCCTTCTCATAATAATAAAATCGGTTACTGGCGGTGTTAATCCGTAACATTTAAACAGAGTTGCAATTTGTGCCCGATGATAGGTAGAATGATTAATTACATGAAACAGAATATCGGCAACTATGCCGGTGTACAAATTCCCTTCCGAGTTACGGTAAGTTACTTCCAGATTGGGTGCAAAATTGGCATGCACTTCTTGAATCAGCCTGGAATTATCCTGATGAATTTCTTTAAACACTTGCGGAGTGTGCAGTTGCCATGCACCGTATTCGGCGGGTTCCTGCATAATGCGCTTCATCCAGATATGCTGCGCATTTAAAATATGACTAAAAAGCTTTTCGGCTTCGGTCATAGACTGACCAGCCTGCAGGAAAATATCCATCACTCTCTGGTCTGCCAGTTGGGTGTATTTGATCAGATCGGCCAGCATTAAATATATTAGGTTAGTTTAACTCGTGGATCAATAAATGCATAGGCAATATCTACCAGAATATTTATTATGACAAAGATAAAAGCTACAAACAAAATAGACCCCATTACCACCGGAAAATCCGACAGCTCCAAAGCATCCACCGTGGCTTTTCCCAGTCCGTTATAGCCAAAAATATACTCCACAAAAAAAGAACCGGCTAACAAAGAAGCAAACCAGCCCGAAATAGCAGTAATAACCGGATTCAACGCATTTTTCAAGGCATGTTTATAAATGATCTGGTTAAAACTTAATCCCTTGGCCCGGGCGGTTCGGATATAATCCTGACTTAAAACCTCCAGCATGGAGCTTCGCGTTAGCTGAACAATAATGGCCAAAGGTCTTAATCCTAAGGTGATCATGGGCAATAACAGGTTTTTCCAGGTAATGACTTCGCCCCGAAAAGGGTCATAATTATACAAACTGCCCGACATGTTTAAACCGGTATAATCGCCCAAAACAAAGCCAAACAGCCAGGCAATGATAATACCGGCAAAAAAAGACGGGGCTGAGATCCCAAAAATGGCAAAAGCATTGGCCAGACGATCTATCCAGGTATTTTGATGAACGGCCGAAAGCACGCCCAGAAAAACACCGATGATGGTAGCAAAGATCATGGCCGTAGTAGCCAAAACAAAAGTATTGGGCACCGTTTCGGCCAAAATGCTGCTTACCTCACGTTTAGTTTGATAAGAGCGACGTAAATAAGGCTTTTTAAGCACCAGCACTTTCTCTTTGCCCATAGGAAAAAGCTTTACATAATGATATTTGGCCTGCGTGGCCGAATCGGCCGGATGAATGGATACAGGCAAAAGATCATTCACATAATAAGCAAACTGCACTGGTTTGGGCTTATCCAAACCAAACTCCTTGCGCACCGCTTCTAAAGATTGAACATCCGCACGTTGTCCCTGGGTCATGCGGGCTGGATCTCCCGGAAGGATATTAAACAAAAAGAAAACCACCACCACAATGCCGCCCAAAACAGCTAATCCGTAACCAATCTTTTTGAAGGCGTAGTGCAGCATTACAGATTCTTTTCGAAATACAGTTTGGCCAGTTCGCTATAACTGGGCGTGGTATGATAATGCCATTTATTAACAACCACGCCATCTTTTAATAATAAAACACCCGGATTAGCCCGCACCATACTTTTTAGTGGAATGGCATCGGCGTAAAACACTTCCATCACCAGTTTATTTTCCTTACTGAACAGATCGGCATCCTGAGCCGAGTTAGACGTTAATAATACCGTGCGGATATTGTAATTTTCGGCCGCATTCATAGCAATGGCATTCAGTTTACCAATGGCCCGCACATCGGCTTTTGCCAGATCGTAAGCCACAATAACCAGGTTATAATAAGGATTTTCGATGATTTCATGGGTATAATCCGTTCCCTGAGAATCAGTGATCTTCAGGTCCCTAATTTTCACATCATAGCCTTTTTTAACCAGGCGGTTAACAGGCTCCCCAAAAATCTGCCAGGTGGTGTCTTTCCAGATCTCGGTTTTCAGATACTCCTTGTCCGTCATCACCTTGGTTTCGCCGGTTTTTTCGTTTTTCAGGTTATAAGTAATTTCATACACATCGGGCTGAGCTCCAGGCGGCATGCGCATTAAAGCCGGAAGATTATTCCCGATCTTATAGGGTAAAAAATCCATTACCGGCAGAAAATTATAGGTATATAAACCAAAACCCAGAGACAGGATCAGTACCAGGCCAGCAATCATTTGCTGCGCCTTGGCAGAGCCGACAAGTGGTTTGATGCTATCGCGATTGATAAAAATAACCAAAATCAGAGTCAGCAACACCAAATCTTTGCTGAACGATTGCCAGGGCGTTAGCGGAATGGCATCGCCAAAGCAACCGCAGGAAGTAACCACCTTGAAAAAGGCCGAATAAAAAGTTAAAAAGGTAAAAAACAGGATCAGCAGTAACAAGCCCCAGGAAACTTTTCGGGCCCAAAATCCCAAAAGCAACAATACACCCAAAACGATTTCGAGCGTACATAGCAAAATGGCTATCGCGGTAGCAAAATCATTTAAGAAAGTGATGTGAAATACTTCAAAATATTCCTGCAGTTTATAGCCAAAACCAAGGGGATCATTGGCTTTGATCAGACCGGAGAACACAAATAATAATCCCACGAAAGTGGTACAAAATTTCAGTAAAAATTTCTTCATAAAATCTGTTTTGTGGCCTTGTCCAAGCCTGAGGTTTGAGTACCTATTTAATTTTTTAAAATCATTTCTCGTCCAGCCTGATCAAGGCAAAAACGGCATAGTTCAGCATATCCTGATAATTGGCCTTTACGCCTTCAGAGGCCAGGGTTTGTCCCTGATTATCTTCAATTTGCTTTACGCGAAGTAATTTTTGCAGAATCATATCGGTTAAAGAGCTGATACGCATATCCCGCCAAGCTTCGCCATAATCATGGTTTTTGTCCAGCATTAGCATTTTGGTTTCCTCTACTTTTTGATCAAATAAGGCTTCCACCTCTTCTACCGGCAGTTCGGTACGGGATTCATCCATAAGCTCCAATTGAATGATGGCAATCACGCAATAATTTACAATAGCCACATATTCCGAATAAATATCTTCGCCCACTTTGGATATTTTTTTCTCTTCCAATGTTCGGATGCGCTGGGCTTTGATAAATAATTGATCGGTGATAGAAGGTAACCGCAGAATGCGCCAGGCCGTGCCATAATCACGTGTTTTTTTCAGAAAAAGGTCTTTGCACAGCTTAATTACAGCTTCATATTGTATGGTGGTATTATTTGCCAAAATGATGATTTTATTTGTTTGAACGATGAATTAATCGGTATTTTGCTCTTAAATGAGCGATAAAAATACAGTTTTTAAGCAAAGATTAACGCTAAATATTCAGGGGCGGCTCCTAGATCTCAGCAAACCTGCCATCATGGGCATTTTAAACCTGACACCCGATTCCTTTTACCAGCATAGCCGTAAGTTTAGTTTGGATGAGGCTTTAAAGCAAACCGAGCACATGTTAAGCGAAGGAGCCGATTTTATTGATATAGGCGCCTATTCTTCTCGCCCTCAGGCCGAACATATTTCTACCGAGGAAGAGCTAAACCGCTTAATTCCGGCTTTTAAAGCCATTGTTCACGAGTTCCCGCAAGCGCTGATTTCCATCGATACTTTCCGGACGGAAGTAGCCCGGGTTGCATTGATGGAAGGAGCTCACCTGATCAATGATATTTCGGGCGGAGAAATGGACCGCGGAATGTTCGAAATTGCCGCCCACTTCAAAGCGCCTTATATTTTAATGCATATGAAGGGAACTCCTCAAAACATGAATCAGCAAATCACTTACCGGGACTTTTTTTCGGAGATTTTTGATTACTTCCTTCTAAAAATCAAGCAGCTTAGAGAGTTGGGCGTTGAAGATATTATTATTGATCCCGGCTTTGGGTTTGCTAAAACAGAGAGCCAGAATTACCAATTGTTAAACCGGATGGAGGAGTTGAAACTTTTGGGTTACCCGCTATTGGTGGGAGTTTCGCGTAAATCCATGATCCATAAATTATTAGGAATTTCGCCCGAAGAAGCCTTAAACGGAACCACCGTAGTCAATACCATTGCCTTAATGAAGGGAGCCAATATTTTGCGGGTCCATGATGTGAAGGCTGCTGTAGAAGCAGTTCAGATCACTAAAAAACTGAAAGAGGTTTCTTAAAAACGAAGTCTGGATTGATTCAAAATCGCATGGAGAACAAAAAATCCCGAGCAATTTTGTAATTTTCAACGCTATGGAAGGTTTTGATTTCGGTTTTTTGAATTTGCGTGTGCTGGATGTTTTAGACATCCTTTTGGTGGCCATTATCATTTATTATGTCTATAATCTGATACGGGGCACTATAGCGGTTAATATTTTACTGGGTCTGATTATTATTTACCTGGTTTACCTGGTGGTTAAACAAGTTCACATGCGCCTGCTGACTGAAATTTTAGGCGGCTTTGTGAGCGTTGGTTTTATAGCCCTGATTGTAGTTTTCCAACACGAAATCAGACGCTTTCTATTATTGATCGGAAGAAATGCTTCTCTGCAAAAAAATAAGGCCTGGTGGTCTTTTCTTTTCGGACGTAAAGAAATAGAGAAAAATAACCTGGCCCGCATAAAACCTGTAGTAGATGCCTGCAAAAGCATGCAAAAAAGCCGTACTGGCGCCCTGCTGGTTTTTGCCAAATATTTTGACGAACAATATTATCAAAACAGCGGCGAGATCCTCGACTCACGTATATCCAAGCGTTTACTGGAAAGCATCTTCCAAAAAAACAGTCCGCTGCATGATGGAGCCGTAATTATTTCCGAAAACCGGATCCGTTGTGCCAGTTGCATTCTTCCGTTAACTGAAAATGATAAACTTCCGCCTCAGTTTGGATTACGGCATCGGGCCGGAATTGGAATCTCTGAAATGAGCGATGCCGTCGCGGTAATTGTTTCGGAAGAAACCGGCGAAATTGCCTATGCTAAACAAGGGCGTATTAAAATGAATATCAGTTTTGTGGAGCTGGAAAAACTTTTAAATAAGGATTTTTAAAAAGCAGGTTCTTTTTACTTGAATAATCTATATTTTTCATGATATTTAGCCATATTAGCACTTATGGCAAATTTTTATCCTTTTGCATTGTCAATATTTACTGCAGCAATCAACCTGAATTTAGCGCTGATGATCATCAGCCTGGTTTTGATCACCTTGTTGATCATCACCCTGATTCAAAAAACCAATGCCCATAACAAGCTGTCCAAACAAAAGGAAATGCTGGATAGCAATATCCAAATTAAACAGAGATTACTTACCATTATTGGACATGATATGCGAGCGCCTTTAAACTCCATCTATCATTTAATCCAACTATTGAAATCAGATGCCCTGGATAAAGAGCAAAAGCACCAACTATTAGACAATCTGAGTATCGCCACGGCCTCGGGCATAGAAACGCTGAACAACATTTTTGAATGGGGAAAATCGCAAATGAATACCCAGAAGTATGAACCCCGTAAACTGAACGTAAATTTTCTGGCCCAATCTAATTTCGATTTACTTTCTGAAATTGCCTCGCAAAAAAACATCACTCTGATTAATCAGGTACCAGTTCATTTAAATATTATCGGAGATCTGGGACAAATCAGCTTCATCATCCGCAACTTATTGGCCAATGCCATCAAATTTTCTTTTCCCGGCACTTTGGTGGAAATTTCGGCTTGGGAGGAATCAAACGACCAGATCAGAATATGTGTCAAGGATTCAGGAACCGGCATTTCTGATATCGCCATCAAAAGAATCCTGGAAAAAGAAGAACTATTTAGCACACCGGGCACTGCCAACGAAAAAGGTTCCGGATTGGGCTTATACCTGTCCAAGGAATTTATCAAACAGAACGGCGGAATCCTTTACATTCAAAGCCAACCGCAACAGGGATCTGAATTTTCCTTTACGCTAAAAAAAGGCTCGGATGTGCTGAATGAGGTAGGATCTGGATATGATTGAGGTTCGTTAGTTGCTTTTCGTCTGCCGTTCATCGTTTTTCGACACACAGATATTAGCAAAGATGCTTATAAATGAAAAAAGACTGCTTTAGGCAGTCTTTTTTCGTTTATTTCAAAATATTGAAAATTAGCAATATTGTTCAAAAGCCTGGATCAGATTATCGGCAATCATTTGAGCCGGGCGGCCTTCAATTTGATGACGTTCGATCATATGTACCAGTTTACCATCTTTAAACAAGGCCATAGAGGGTGAAGAAGGCGGGTAAGGCAACATATAAGAACGGGCCTGATCTACTGCATCTTTTTCCATACCGGCAAAAACGGTCACCAGTTTATCGGGGCGTTTTTCTTGCTGGCTGGCAATTTTTGCAGCCGGACGGGCATTGGCCGCAGCACATCCGCAAACGGAATTAACTACTACAAACACAGTACCTTCGCTTTTGATGGCTTGATCCACTTCGCCGGCGGTGGTTAATTCTTCAAATCCTACGCCGGTCAGATCTTGGCGCATAGGAGCTACTAAATATTCTGGATACATATTTTTTTAATTAGAATAATACAAAACTAAGCTTCCTGAAAGGAAACAACAAATTGCATCCTAAAGCCTTGAGCGTTTTTACGTAAACCTTACAATTACCTTCTGGATTTGGAAAATATCATTGGAATGCAGCCGGGCAGCAAACTACTACTTCTTTTCTCCCCAAAAAAATGATCTTAAAATATAAACCACGGATAAAGGCGGAATAAATATGGCCGATAATAGCCACAAAATCTGCGCTAAACCTCTTTCATATCGCATGATCTCATATATGGCCCAAAAAACAGTAATGATGGTAATAATGGCAAGAACTATAATTGAATTCTGACTTAAATTTACAAACAACATAATTTTTTAAGTTTAAAAACGGCAAATGCCAACTAAGCAATAAATCCATTTGTGGCCATAAAACCACTAAAGGCTAACATACAGAAACTAAAGTAATTAAACCAAAAAGAAACCTGATTATTTTAACAATAAATTGCGTTCCGGATTAATAGTGCTTTCTCCAATGGAGAAAGTTATCAACAGGAAATTTTAATATCATTCCTCCCAATTAGTAAAATACAAAGCAGGTCTCTCATCCCTATTTATTTTTGACATAATAATGAACATCAAAAAACCTATTTTTGTAGCTGATAAAACATTGGGCATTGGCTATTTACCAATACCTTTAGAGCATCAACAATTGTTCTAATTTTTAATCATTAAAACAAACAACTATGTCATCAGTAGAGACAACTTATGTACCTTACAAAGTAAAGGACATCTCATTAGCCGAATGGGGCCGCAAAGAAATCCAATTAGCCGAGGCCGAAATGCCGGGCTTAATGGCACTTCGCCAGGAATTTGGAGCCAGCAAACCCCTGAAAGGCGCCCGCATTGCCGGATGTTTACACATGACCATCCAAACTGCCGTATTAATTGAAACGCTGGTAGAACTGGGTGCCGAAGTTACCTGGTCTTCTTGCAATATTTTTTCTACCCAGGATCATGCTGCCGCAGCCATTGCCGCCGCCGGTATCTCGGTATATGCCTGGAAAGGCTTAAATGAACAAGAGTTCGACTGGTGCATTGAACAAACTTTACACTTTGGTCCGGAGCGCAAGCCATTAAATATGATTTTAGATGATGGCGGCGATTTAACCAATATGGTATTTGATAAATATCCTGAGTTGATTGCCGCAATCAAAGGTTTATCGGAAGAAACCACCACCGGAGTTCACCGCCTGTACGAGCGCATGAAAAACGGAACCTTGCATATCCCTGCCATCAACGTAAACGATTCGGTTACCAAATCTAAATTTGATAACAAATATGGCTGCCGCGAATCATTAGTAGACGCCATCCGCCGTGCTACCGATGTAATGATGGCCGGAAAAGTGGGTGTAGTTTGCGGTTATGGTGATGTTGGTAAAGGCTCTGCCGATTCACTGCGCAATGCCGGTGTACGGGTAATTGTAACCGAAATTGACCCGATCTGTGCCCTGCAAGCCGCTATGGAAGGTTATGAAGTAAAAAAACTTGCTACAGCCATTAAAGAAGCCGATATCGTGGTAACCGCTACCGGAAACTGTGATATTGTTCGGGCTGAGCATTTCAAAGCATTGAAAGATAAAGCCATCGTTTGTAACATCGGCCACTTCGACAACGAAATTGACATGGCTTGGTTGAACAATAACTATGGCCATAGCAAAGTAGAGATCAAACCTCAGGTAGATAAATATACCATTGATGGTAAAGATGTGATTGTTTTAGCCGAAGGCCGTTTGGTAAATTTAGGTTGTGCTACTGGCCACCCTTCTTTTGTAATGTCTAATTCATTTACAAATCAAACTTTGGCTCAACTAGAACTTTGGACCAATACTGATAAATACGAAAACAAGGTTTATACACTTCCAAAACACCTGGATGAAAAAGTAGCCCGCTTACACCTGGCTAAAATCGGGGTAGAGCTGGATGTATTGGATCCGCACCAGGCCGAATATATCGGCGTAAGCGTAGAAGGTCCATTTAAACCAGATACTTACAGATACTAAAAAAAGCAGAGGCGGGATTAAGGTTCCGCCTCTTGTTTTACAATTAATAATTAGATAGGATATGCCACGTACATTTCGAGTAATATTGACACCTGAAAAGGAAGGCGGATTCTCAGTTTCAGTGCCCTCCCTTCCCGGGTGTTTTACTCAGGGGGAAACCATTGAAGAAGCTATGGAAATGGCCCGGGAAGCTATCAGCCTTTATGTAGAAAGTCTGGAAGCTGATGGTGAACCTATACCAGATGATAGCAAAAGCCTGGAATATTCCCTTACATTGGTTTAATCAATGAAATCATACTCCCCAAAAGAGATTATTGCCCTACTTTTGGAGCATGGATTCATTTTCCTAAGAGCAAGTGGCAGCCATCACATTTTCTCCAACGTAAAACGGGGAAAAGAACTATTGTACCGATGCATGACAAAGACCTGAAAAAAGGAACCCTACATGCAATTCTAAAAGAAGCGGGCATAGATCCGGCTTCTTTAGATTAAATCATATAAATCTATTCGGTGCCTTAAATTAAGCTTATGACCAAACTCTCAGTTAATATCAATAAAATTGCCACTCTACGTAATTCCCGTGGCGGCAACAATCCCGATTTGCTTCAGGTTGCCCTGGATATCGAGCGTTTTGGCGCAGAAGGTATCACGGTTCATCCGCGGCCTGATGAACGCCATATCCGCTATCAGGATGTTTTCGATCTAAAAAAGACAATATCCACGGAATTTAACATTGAAGGAAATCCCACAGAAAAGAAATTCATCGACCTGGTTTTAGCTAATAAACCTGCCCAGGTTACCCTGGTGCCCGATGCGGAAGGACAATTAACTTCCAATCATGGTTGGGATACCATCAAACATCAATCGTATCTAAAAGAAATTATCAGCGAGTTTAAGAAAGCCGGCATCCGGGTTTCCATCTTTGTAGATCCGGTGCAGCAAATGGTAGAAGCCGCCGCAACTACTGGAACAGACCGAATTGAACTTTATACCGAGGCTTATGCCGCAGGCTACCACCAAAACCGCGAATTAGCCATAAAACCTTATATAACCGCAGCAGAAACTGCCCAACAAGCGGGCTTAGGTTTAAATGCCGGACACGATTTAGACCTGCATAACTTACAATATTTCGCTAAAAACATCCCAAATTTGCTGGAAGTAAGCATTGGCCATGCCTTAATTTGTGATGCCTTATATTTTGGCTTAGAAAATACCGTTCAACTGTATCTTCGCCAATTAATACCATGATCCATACCCTCTCCATCCACCGTTTTATAGAGTTGGCTAAAACCACTCCGGTTATTGATGTGCGGACTCCTCTGGAGTTTGAGCATGCCCATATCCCCGGAGCGTATAACTTACCCATTTTTTCGAATGAAGAACGGGTTATAGTCGGAACCACTTATAAACAAGAGGGACGGGAAGCAGCTATTTTACTAGGATTTGATCTTACGGGCCCCAAATGGTCGTGTTTTATTAAAAAAGCATTGGAAATAGCGCCCGATAAAAAAATAGGGGTTCATTGCTGGCGGGGCGGCATGCGCAGCGGCGCCATGGCCTGGGCCCTAAATCTGTATGGTTTTGAGGTTTATCTGCTGGAAGGCGGCTACAAAAAATACCGTAACTGGGTGCTTGCCAAATTTACAGAACCTTATCCTATATTTATCCTTGGCGGGATGACAGGTAGCGGCAAAACCAGGGTATTGCATGAATTAAAGCTAAATGGCCAGCAAATTATTGATCTGGAAGAATTGGCCCAGCACCAGGGCTCCAGTTATGGCTCTATGGGCAGAACCAACCAACCCAGCCAGGAACATTTTGAGAATCTACTGGCCACTCAACTGGATCTGGTTAATAAAAACTATCCGGTATGGCTGGAAGACGAAAGCCTAACCATTGGCAAAAGATTTATCCCCAATCCTTTATGGCATCAAATGCGCAATGCGGAAGTCATCAAAATGATTGTACCCACCGAAGAACGGATCCGTTTTTTAGCCGAGGAATATGGTTGCTTGGACAAGGAATTTCTGATAGACTCTACCGAGCGAATTGCCAAACGCCTGGGCCCCGAACAAACCCGAGATGCTATCCTGGCCATCCAGGAAAATCGTATAGCCGATTTTATCAAACTGGCCCTGGTTTATTACGATAAAACCTATAAAACCGGCCAGAACAAAAGAATGCCAGACAGCATCTTTGAGATTAATTGTCCCGATACCAATTCTCAAAAAAATGCGAAGCTGATTCTTGAAAGTATGCCATTAAAATTCTTAAAAACACTATCCACTTCAAGCCAATGACGACCTCCGAAAACATAAAACTAACTCAATATTCTCACGGCGCCGGTTGCGGTTGCAAAATCAGCCCGGCCATTCTGGATAAAATTTTACACAGCCCAATAAAACCCGAAGCCGACAGCAAATTATTGGTAGGAAATGACACCCGCGATGATGCGGCCGTATATGATCTGGGTAATGGCAGCGCCTTAATTTCTACTACCGACTTTTTTATGCCCATTGTAGATGATCCTTATGATTTTGGACGAATTGCCTCGGCCAACGCCATTAGCGATGTATATGCCATGGGCGGAAAACCGGTTTTAGCTATCGCGATATTGGGCTGGCCCATTGATAAACTTGCCCCCGAAATTGCACAGAAAGTATTGGAAGGCTCCAGGGCTGTTTGTGCCGAAGCCGGAATTACCCTGGCTGGTGGGCATAGCATTGATTGTCCCGAACCGGTTTTTGGCCTGGCTGTGAATGGCATGGTCCAAATCAAAAACCTGAAGCAAAACTCAACGGCTACCGCCGGATGCAAACTTTACCTAACCAAAGCCTTGGGTGTGGGCATATTAACTACGGCTCAGAAAAAAGGCATTTTAAAACCCGAACATGCTTCTATTGCACCAGAAAGCATGGCCATGCTCAACAAAATTGGTGAAATTTTAGGCCAGGCAGATTATGTAAAAGCCATGACCGATGTAACCGGCTTCGGCCTGTTGGGACATTTATCAGAAATGTGCGAAGGCAGCAAGGTGCAGGCCGTTATTGATTTTGATAAAATTCCCAAACTAGATGTATTAGGCGAGTATCTGGACCAAAAATCCATCCCGGGAGGTACACACCGCAACTGGGCCAGTTATGGACATAAAGTAAATTCTGGTGGCGATACCACTTTAAACAGAATGACCACCATCCTGGCCGATCCGCAAACCAGCGGCGGTTTACTGGTGGCCGTACAAGCCGATCATACCGAAGAGTTTGAAAACCTGCTGCGCCGAAACGGCATCCCCGAAAAAAACATCCAGGCTTTTGGCTATCTGGAAGACAGAACCAATGAAGCATTGATCACTGTAAAATAATCTATCTGTAATATTACGATGTTCATAAGTAGGGCTTTCCTTCAAATTAAGGAGAAAATCCCTATTTTTGCAGCACCAAAAACCCACTCATTTTAATGAAGTTAAATATAGATTTCCAGGAAAAATTTGAGCATCGTCATATCGCTCCCAATGCGAAGGATACGGCAGAAATGCTTCAAACTATAGGGGCAAACTCTATAGATGAGCTGATTGACCAAACGGTTCCGGCCCAAATTCGTTTAAAAAAACCTTTAAACCTTCCGCCGGCAAAAAGTGAATTCGATTATCTAAACGATCTGAAACAAACCGCTTCCAAAAACAAGGTTTTCAAATCTTATATCGGCCAGGGATACTATGATGTAATCGTGCCCGGTGTCATTCAGCGCAACATTCTGGAAAATCCCGGATGGTACACCCAATATACGCCCTACCAGGCAGAAATTGCCCAGGGACGTTTGCAGGCCTTATTGAACTTCCAAACCATGGTTGTTGACCTTACCGGAATGGAAATTGCCAATGCCTCTTTATTGGACGAAGGTACAGCTGCCGCCGAGGCCATGTTTATGCAATACAGCCTGCGCAAAAATCCGGAAGCCAATATTTTCTTTGTTTCTGAAGAGCTTTTCCCACAAACCATTGATATTTTAAGAACCCGTTCAGCACCTTACGGCATTGAACTGCAAATTGGCAACCATCAAACCGTAGAACTGAACGATAAGATGTTTGGGGCTATTGTACAATATCCGGCCGGAAACGGAGCAGTTTACAACTACAGCGATTTCGCTAAAAAAGGTCATGAAAAAGGCATTAAATTAACCGTAGTGGCTGATTTAATGAGCTTAGCTTTATTAACTCCTCCGGGAGAATGGGGCGCTGATATTGTAGTTGGTACCAGCCAGCGTTTGGGTGTACCAATGGGCTTTGGCGGTCCACATGCTGCTTATTTTGCTACCAAAGAAGAATATAAACGCTCCATTCCCGGGCGCATTATCGGAGTAACTATAGACAATGCTGGCAATTACGCTTTGCGTATGGCTTTACAAACCCGCGAACAACATATTCGCCGGGATAAAGCTACTTCCAATATTTGTACCGCCCAGGCGCTTTTAGCCATTATGGCCGGTATGTATGCCGCTTACCATGGTCCTAAGGGCCTTAAAGCCATTGCCCAGCGCATTCATGGCTTAACCGCTCTCTTGTCTGAATCTTTACAAAGTTTAGGATATAAGCAGGAAAATGAATTTTTCTTTGATACCCTGAAACTGGATGTAGGCGATCTGGTTGGTTCCATCCATGCTGAGGCTTTAAATAACGAGGTGAACTTCCATTATGCAGGTTCTGTGGTAAACATCTCTTTAGATGAAACCACTTCTCTGGAAGATGTGCAAACGCTGATCCGGATTTTTGCCAAAGTGAAAGGAAAAACCATTCACGATATAGATCTGGATAGCCTGCAGGCCAAATTAACTTCACAAATTCCTGCGGAACTTACCCGTACTTCAGAATATTTAACCCATCCGGTGTTCAATACGCATTATTCAGAACATGAAATGCTGCGCTATATCAAATCATTAGAGACTAAAGATCTTTCGCTTTGCCACTCGATGATCGCCTTAGGTTCATGTACTATGAAACTGAACGCTACCACCGAGATGGCCCCAATTACCTGGGCTGAATTTAGCAAGATGCACCCATTTGCTCCAACCGATCAGGTAGGTGGTTACATGCAGGTTTTCAATGAACTGAATAACTGGTTAAGCGAAATTACCGGCTTTGCCGCCATGAGCCTGCAACCTAATGCCGGAGCTCAAGGCGAATATGCGGGTTTAATGGTGATCAGAGCTTATCATATGGACCGTGGCGAAGGACATCGTAACATTGCGCTGATTCCTTCTTCAGCTCATGGTACCAACCCGGCTTCTGCGGCAATGGCCGGAATGAAGATCGTGGTGGTTAAATGCGATGAACGCGGTAACATTGACGTAACCGATCTGAAAGCTAAAGCCGAAGAGCATAAAAACGATCTTTCCTGCCTGATGGTAACCTACCCTTCTACACATGGGGTATTTGAAGAAAGTATTATTGAGATCTGCCAGATCATCCATGATAATGGCGGACAGGTTTATATGGACGGAGCTAACATGAATGCCCAGGTTGGTTTAACCAGTCCGGCTACTATTGGCGCCGATGTTTGCCATCTGAACCTGCACAAAACATTCTGTATTCCGCATGGCGGTGGTGGTCCGGGTATGGGTCCAATTGGAGTTGCCCAGCACCTGGTAAAATACCTGCCCGGACATAGCGTGGTGGATATTAATCATGAAAAATCGATCCATGCCGTTTCTGCTGCTCCATGGGGTTCGGCTTCCATTCTGATCATTTCTCATGCTTATGTTGCCATGATGGGTGCAGAGGGATTAACCAACGCTACTAAATACGCTATCCTGAACGCTAATTATATCAAAGCTCGTTTAGAGAACGCTTATCCGGTATTATACACCGGTACCAATGGCCGTTGCGCTCATGAAATGATCTTAGACTGCCGTTCCTTTAAATCTTTTGGCATTGAAGTAACCGATATTGCCAAGCGTTTAATGGATTATGGTTTCCACGCACCAACTGTATCCTTCCCGGTAGCCGGCACGGTGATGGTGGAACCTACAGAATCTGAACCTAAACATGAACTGGACCGTTTCTGCGATGCGATGATTGCTATCCGTGCAGAAATTGAGGAAGTACAACAAGGTCAGATGGATAAAGCAGACAACCCTTTAAAAAATGCCCCACATACCGCGGCCGTTGTTACTGCCAATAACTGGGATCATCCTTATTCCAGACAGCAGGCGGCATTCCCGCTTCCTTATGTGGCAGCATACAAATTCTGGCCTTCGGTAGGCCGGGTAAACGATACCCATGGCGACAGAACACTGATTTGTTCCTGCCCTCCGCTGGAAAGCTACGAAGAAGCCGCTGTTTAATTTTTTTAAAAGCAGTCAATTACTAGTAAATACCTTCCAGCTTAAAAACCTGGAAGGTATTTTTGATATCCAAGGGCTCAAAACGAAATTCATAAACCCGATTGCAGCGGATACCGGCCTGGTGGTTAAGGCCTGGGCCGTATGAGCGAAAAGCGGGACAATCTTAACCAAAGAAAACGGACCTGAGGTTTTCTAAATAGCTAGCTAAGCTGAACGGCTAATAGCTAATAAATCAAACAGATATGTTACCTTTAATACCATACAGATTTCCAAATTTTTAATGAGTGTCAGGATAAAAAGATTGCTTTCCACCTTAATTGGTATCCTAGCTTTTACCCAAAGCTATAATGGGTATGCTCAATTAATTACTCTTAAGCTGCAATTAAAATGGAAGCATCAATTTCAGTTTGCCGGACATTATGCCGCTTTGCAAAAAGGTTATTATAAAGCAGAGGGCATTGATTTGCATATCCTGGAAGGTGGTAAGAACATTTCGCCTATTGAAGTGATTACTTCCGGCAGAGCTAATCTGGGCATTTTTGATCCTGAAATTTTATTCAAAAATCCCAAAAGAAATCCTTTAACCGCCATCTTTGCCACTATGCAAAGTTCGCCCTATTCCGTGATTTCCCTCCAGAAAAAAGGTATCAGGCGCCCCATTGACTTGGTAGGAAAAAAAATACTGATTGGAAATGATCAGGGCTGGAATATTTTTAGGGCCATTATGCTCAAAGAGGGGCTTTCCATAGGCCATACCACTATTATTTCCCGAAATCTGGATTCTGAAGAAATTCTCGATGACGCCGGAGATGCTGTGATTACCTATTCGGCATCACAAGCCAGTCGCTTAAAAAAGTTAGGAGCCGATCTGGCCATTATGAACCCGCTGGATTATGGTATTGATTTTTATGGAGATGTAATTTTTACCACCCAAAAATTTGCCAATAATTCGCCCGAGGTAATCGAAGCCTTTAACCGGGCTACCCGCAAAGGTTGGGAGTACGCCTTAAAACATCCGGAAAAACTAGCCAACTATATTTTAACCCTCCCGGGAGTACAAGAGCGAGGGGTAACCAAGCAAGATCTATTGGATGAGGCTGATCAACTGGAAAAATTGATTCTGCCCAATTTTGTGGAGATTGGGCACATAAACCCCGGAAGATGGCAAAACATGCTCTCGGTGTACCAGAACTTAGGGCTTGCAGACGGACAGACCAGTTTAAAGGGATTTTTATTCAGTAATCTGGAAAAAAAACATCCTTGGTATGATATCCTGGTTTATACACTTACTATTGGCGGCGTACTGTTTATTATTGCCATTGTACTGAACTGGGAATTGCGCCGACAGGTTTTAGCTAAAACCAGTGCCTTACGTAAAGAAATTGAAGAACGCCAGAAAGCTGAAGAACGCCTGGAATTAGCCATTGAAGCCGCCGGACTGGGTTTATGGGAACTGGATTTGAAAGAGCAAAAAGCTTATATTAATCAGCGTTGGATTGCTAACCAATTAGGCTATTTCTGGGAAAACCCTAATCTGAATATTTCTGACTGGATAAACCTAATCCACCCGGAAGACAAACCTAATTTTAACAAGGACAACACCAAGTTTCTGGCTTCCAATACCTCTTCCAATCAGATTACTTACCGAATAAAAACCAGTGAGGGCGACTGGCTCTGGCTTCTTTCCTTTCGGAAAATTTCTGAACGCGATGAAGTGGGGAATCCGGTTAAAATTACCGGAATGCATTTGAATATCGATAACATCAAGCGCAAAGAACTGGAACTCAGGCAGCTAACTAAAGAGCTACTCAAGAAAAACAGTGAATTGGAGAAATTTGCCTATATCACCTCACATAACCTGAGGGCGCCGGTTGTAAACCTTAGAAGTTTAACAGAAATACATGCTTCAGGTGATTTGCCTGCTGATTTGGAGGAAGAAATTAACCAAAAAATCCGCCAATCTGTAATACAACTGGATAATACCCTGAATGATCTGGTAGAAATTGTTTCCAGCAAATCTGGAAATAAAGTGCATATAGAAGAGCTTTCATTTCAAACTGAACTAGACCAGGTAATGACCAGTATTGAAAATCAAATCCAAAGCTCTAATGCCCTGGTAGAGTCTGACTTTTCTGAAGTGAACAAGGTTTTCTTTCCCAGGAAATATTTGGTCAGCATTTTACAGAATCTGTTAACCAATGCCATAAAATACCGATCGCCGGAAAGACAGTTGGTCATTAAGATGAAAACACGGCTGGAAAGAGATTTTATTATTTTCACTTTCAGCGATAATGGAACAGGCTTTAATATGGCCCGGTTTAAATCCAAGATATTCAACTTATACCAGCGCTTCCACTCGCATATTGAAGGAAAAGGACTGGGATTATACCTCATCCGCTCGCAGGTGGAGGCCATGGATGGCAAAATTGACGTGGAAAGCGTTGAACATGTTGGCACTACTTTTCATATCCATTTTCCCAGAACTCCATATACCAACTCCGGTTCTTCTGTCAGCTAAGTGCAATTTCTGATTCATTTTAAAAATAGATGTTCAAACATTTATTTTTTCCGAATACTTTTGTACCGAATTTTCAGGCAACATACCCGAAGGTCAAGTCCTAATGGTATTTTGCAGGAATTAAACCCAAAACAAAATTATTCTAATGAAAAAACTAATTTCAACATTAAGCATTTCAGCAGGCATGGTCCTGTTTCTGGCATTTACCGCACCGGTAAAAACAGAATCTTTTAAAGTAGATACCGCAAGCTCATCCATTGATTGGATCGGTCGCAAACTTACAGGCGAGCACACTGGAAAAATCAAACTTGCTTCTGGGGAATTGCTGGTAGAAGGTAATAATGTAAAAGGCGGAGCCTTTGTAATGGATATGAATTCTCTTACTTCTGATTCTGAAAAACTGACCGGTCACTTAAAAACTGATGATTTCTTTTCAGTAGAAAAAAATCCAACTGCTAAATTCCAGATCACTAAAGTGAGCCAAACAGGTTCAACCCTGAACGTTAGCGGTAATTTAACCATTAAAGGAATTACCCAGCCGATCAGCTTCCCGGCCACTGTAACTAAATCAGGAAACTCCATCATTGCTAATGCCAAAGGCGTTAAAGTAAACCGGGTTAAATTCGATATCCGTTACGGTTCAAAAAGCTTCTTCAACGATATCGGCGATAAAGCTATTGATGATGATTTTGAACTGGAAATCAACCTGGTAGCTAAGAAATAAGCGATAAATCGTCTATCGTTTTTCGTCTATCGTTTAAAACGACGAACGAAAAACGAGTCATATATAAATCCTAAACAAAAACAGCCGGTTGCTATGTGCACCGGCTGTTTTATTTTTATCGTTTTTCGTCTATCGTTCATCGTCCCTCAGTCAAACATGAACAAAAAACGATAGACGACGGACGATAGACGATTTACACCGGAATAATCTTAAACGCGTCCTCCTCCATGCCTACTTTGGCAATAGCCCGGCTTTTGGCATGATAAAACAAGCAGGTCCAGTTTTCCTGGGCGGCTCGTTTACCATACTCCTGGCGCAATTCCATCGCTTTGCGGCCATCAAAATCATATTTGGCAATAAATTTACGGATAAGCTGCTCCGGCTCGGGCAATATATCGCCACCAAAAAACACAGTTTCTGCACCATCTTCGATCAAAAACACCTGGTGAAATTCAGAATGTCCGCCGGTTAATTCATAGCTGATCTCCTTATTTAAACGGCCGCTGCCTTCCACAAAATGAACGCTGCCGCTGCGTTGCAGCACATCAAATATCTCGGTTTTGTATGATTTAGAAGGTTTGCTGTAAGCCGTTTCCCATTCGCCCCGCTGAATGATGTATTCGGCATTGGGAAAGCTTAACTCCATGCGGCCATCCTGCTCATAAACCATTCCGCCGGCATGGTCAAAATGCAGGTGCGACATCAATACCAAAGTCACATCGTTGGGGTCAAATCCGGCCTTACGCACATTTTCATGCAGAACCAATTTACCTTCTTCGTTTTTAAAACCCAAACCCGTATCCATCACCACCAAATCATTGCGGGTTTGCAGGATAAAAGGCTGCACATAAATAAACAAAGACGCAGGGCGATCTTTAGCCTGATGAATGGCTGGGTTAAAAGGCAGGAATTTCTTAGAAATATCTACAGAATATGACCCCTCGTATAAGGCAATAGGTTCCACAGTATAATATTGATTATTGGGTTAATTCGTTATTTTTACGGCTCAGATGGGCAAAGATATGCAAAAAAGGTGGGTGCAGCAGGACGTAAAAGATTCTCAGGCCATAGCAGAATTAATGCTGGCCCTGCAAATTGATGAGGTTCTGGCAACTTTATTGGTTCTAAGAGGCATCCGTAATTTTGACGAAGCCCGTGATTTTTTCCGGCCTCGGCTGGAGCATTTGCATGATCCTTTTCTGATGAAGGATATGGAGCAAGCCATTATCCGGATTGAAAAAGCCATGGCCAGCCAGGAAAAGATCCTGATCTATGGAGATTATGATGTGGATGGCACCACTTCGGTAGCACTAACGTACAGCTTTTTCAAAAAGATCTACCCACATCTGGATTTTTACATTCCCCATCGCTACAGAGAAGGTTACGGCATTTCTACAGCAGGTATTGATTTTGCCGCCGAGAATGGTTTTTCGCTCATTATTGCCCTGGATTGTGGCATCAAATCGCTGGATAAAATAGATTATGCCAATGAACTGGGCATTGATTTTATTATTTGCGATCATCACCTACCGGGCGAAACCCTGCCCGCGGCCGTGGCGGTTTTAGATCCCAAACGTAGCGATTGCCCTTACCCCTACAAAGAACTTTCCGGATGCGGAATTGGCTTTAAGCTCATTGAGGCCTTTGCTTTAAAAAATGACCTCCCATTTGAGGAGGTAAAACCTTACCTGGACCTGGTTGCCATCAGTATTGCCTCAGACATTGTGCCCATTACAGGCGAAAACCGGGTTTTGGCATGGCATGGTTTAGAAAGACTAAACACCCAGCCTTGCACCGGCCTGACTGCCTTAATGGATATATCGGGCAAAAAAGATAATTACACCATTACCGACGTGGTTTTTACCTTGGGGCCCCGCATTAATGCCGCCGGGCGCATTGACGATGCCAAACAGGCCGTTAGTTTACTGATTGCCGACAATGATGAACTGGCCCAAAAAACCAGCGAGGTAATTAACCTGAAAAATACAGAACGTAAGTTTCATGATAGCAACATTACCGAAGAGGCTTTGGCTATTATTGATAACGACCAGGAATTGATACAACGAAAAACCACCGTAGTATTTAATCAAGGCTGGCATAAAGGAGTTATTGGGATTGTGGCTTCGCGGCTTACCGAAAAGTATTACCGCCCAACCATTGTACTTACCGAATCGAATGGTCAGGTAGCCGGCTCGGCCCGCTCGGTAATGGGCTTTGACCTTTACGAAGCTCTGAGTGCCTGTAGTGATTTGCTGGACCAATTTGGAGGGCATAAATACGCCGCAGGCCTAACCATGAAAAGGGAAAACATACCGGCCTTCCAACAGCGGTTTGAAGAAGTGGTGGCATTAACCATTCCGGAGGAATTGCTAATACAAGAGATCCGAATTGATGCCCTGTTGAATTTCAATCAAATTAATGGCCGCTTTTTCCGCATCCTGAATCAATTTGCCCCTTTCGGACCTCAAAATATGGCTCCGGTATTTATTACCCGCCAGGTATTTGTTATTGGCAAAGCAACTATTGTAGGGCAAAATCATTTGAAATTGAGCGTTTGCCAGCAAAATTCGGCCCGTTTTAATTGTATCGGCTTTGGATTAGGCGCATACCTGGAGCAGGTTAATCAAGGCATGCCTTTTGACATCTGCTATAGTATTGAAGAAAATGTATTTAAAGATAAACGCTCTATCCAGCTAAACATTAAAGGCATAAAAATCAATTAACAAAATCGGGGGATTCATCCCCAAAAAATATAAATTAGAAGCCGAGCGCTTACAAGCTGATCACATGATTTTAAAGGCAGAAAACCTCGTTAAAAAATACAAACAACGCACCGTCGTAAACAATGTTTCCTTCCAGGTTTCGCAGGGCGAAATTGTGGGTTTACTCGGTCCTAACGGAGCCGGCAAAACTACTTCTTTCTACATGATCGTGGGATTGATAAAACCTAATGAAGGCCATGTTTATTTGGAGGGCGAAGATATTACCACCGACCCGATGTACCGCCGGGCGCAAAAAGGCATTGGCTATTTGGCCCAGGAAGCTTCTATTTTCCGTAAGCTTTCTGTTGAAGATAATATTTTGGCGGTTCTGGAGATGACCAAACTGAACAAGGCTGAACAACATGAAAAGCTGGAAGAACTGTTGAGTGAGTTTAGCCTGAACAAAGTACGCAAAAACCGTGGCGACCTGCTTTCAGGCGGCGAACGCCGGCGTACGGAAATTGCCCGGGCACTGGCCGCTAATCCGAGCTTTATTCTTTTAGACGAACCTTTTGCCGGGGTTGACCCTATTGCCGTAGAAGAAATTCAGTTTATTGTTTCCCGCCTTAAACTGCGCAACATCGGCATCCTGATTACCGACCACAACGTGCAGGAAACCCTTTCCATCACCGACCGGGCTTACTTACTGGCCGAAGGGAAAATTATGCTTACAGGTACTCCTGAGGAGATAGCTAATAATGAAATGGCCAGAAAGTTTTATCTTGGTCAGAATTTCGAACTCCGTCAGAAAAAGCATTAAGATGACATTAGTAAATTCCATTTTTACCTGGATCATGAAAAAGCGGATGCACCAGATCGAGCTGTTCATCAAATATCCACATGATGTACAGGAGGAATGGTTCCAGACTCTTATTTTATCGACCCAAAATACCGAATGGGGTAAAAAATACGGATATTCGAGCATCTACAGCCAGCAGCAATTCAAAGAACGGGTACCTATTCAGGATTACGATACCCTGAAACCCTATATTGAACGGATGCTGAAAGGAGAACACAACCTACTCTGGCCTTCAGAAATCAAATGGTTTGCCAAATCATCAGGCACCACCAGCGACCGTAGTAAATTCATTCCCGTTAGTACAGAATCTCTGGAAGAATGCCATTTTAAAGGCGGTAAAGACCTGATTTCCATTTATTGCCATAACCGGCCAGATACCAAAATTTTTACCGGCAAATGCCTGGTTCTGGGCGGAAGTCACCAAATTAACCAGCTAAATGCCGAAACTCAGTATGGCGATCTTTCAGCCGTACTAATCAAAAATCTGCCCATCTGGGCCGAGTTTTACCGTACTCCGGATATTTCCCTTACCCTGATGGAAAACTTCGAAGAAAAGGTAGAAAAAATTGCCCGGGCCACCATTGATGTGAATGTTACCAATATATCGGGCGTACCAACCTGGAATATTGTGCTGGCTAAACGGGTGCTGGAATTAACCGGCAAAAGTAACTTATTGGAAGTATGGCCCAATTTGGAACTATATTTCCACGGAGCGGTTAATTTTAATCCCTACCGGGAACAATTTAAAAAGTTCATTCCTTCTGAGGAGATGTATTACTTGGAAACCTATAATGCCTCTGAAGGCTTTTTCGGGATCCAGGATCTGCCTAATTCAGAAGAAATGCTGCTGATGCTGGATTATGGCATTTATTACGAATTTTTACCGATGGAAAATTTCGGTAAAGAGAATCCTAAAACCCTGGGTCTGGATGAAGTGGAGCTGAATAAAAATTACGCCATCATTATCTCCACCAATGCCGGTTTATGGCGATACATGATTGGCGATACCATTAAATTCACTTCGCTATCGCCCTACCGTATTCAAATTACCGGCCGCACCAAGCATTTTATCAATGCCTTTGGCGAAGAAATAATTATTGATAACGCCGAAAAGGCCTTGGCCGCAGCCTGCCGGGAAACTCAGGCCATCATTCGCGATTATACGGCAGGTCCTATTTATTTTGAGGATGATAAGGCAGGCGGCCATGAATGGATCATCGAATTTGAGCAAGCTCCGGATAATATGGAACATTTTACCGATGTGCTCGACAAAACTCTACGTGAAATTAATTCGGACTACGATGCCAAACGCTATAAAGACATGGCTTTAGCCTGTCCAACTGTGCACGTAGCCCCGGAAGGCACTTTTTACAGATGGATGAAAAGCCGCGGCAAACTGGGCGGACAGCATAAGGTACCACGCCTAGCCAATAACCGAGAGTATTTGGATGATATATTGAAAATGATGTAAAAAAGATTACACTGATTTTATTGGATTGCACAGAGTGGGATTATCTGAATTACCGATTAAACAGATTAATAGATTCACAGTTTTTTACCAATAGGCACTAAAAAAATCCCGGAGGGATGACCTGTTAATAGATAACAAGCCACCCGACCTTTTAAGCCCCGGAGGGGCGACATATTAATCTTTCTTACCTGCCTGGGTATTCTAAACCCGATTGATTGGAAAACCGGAATTGAGCAGAAGATAAAATTGGCTTGCTACTTTAATAACACTCCAGAAAGTCAAGGCTGGCTTGTCGAAGCCAGAATGCCAAGAGAGATGGCATTCTGTTTAAGCACATAGCGAAATGAGGATTTTTGGGGAACGGAAAGCGGGACTAACAGTACCGAAAAATCCAAGGCATTTTTCTTTAAAAATGGTTTAATCGAGTTCAAAAAACACAAAAAAGTCCATCGCGATAAACGATGGACGAAAAACGAAAAACGATTCTTTAATCTGCCCAGCGCCATTCTCCGGCAATTTCCAGGGGCTCTTTCAGATTATTTTTCAATAAGAATTCCTTGGTTTCTGCGTCATTCAGACGCTTGGCATTGATCTGGTTGGCATCGGCCAAACCATAAATCAGCATAGAATTAAAGCGAACCGTATTTTTCATGCCCTGCTCATCCACCAGGTCGAATGAATCGCAATCGGCGTGGTAGCAGCGGCCCGAATTATTGGGCAATTTACCCCCTGCGGCACCACCTGTAGGAATTCCCTGCAACATAAAAGGCTGATGATCGCTGTGCAAACCAGCGCCGCTACGGAACGTATTCTTAAACGTAGTATCCACGCTGCTGGCTATGCTGCCAATAGATTTAAACAGCGCCTCGGTTTCATTGGTGCTTGAGCTATATCCACTAGGATCGTTGCTCATATCGTAATTAAGCATATAGCGCACTTTATTGGCCGATCCGTTTTTAATAGCCTGCTCTACATAAGCTCTGGAGCCTAGCAAACCCTGTTCTTCGCCCATAAACATCACAAACTCGATAGTTCTTTTAGGCTTCAATTTCAGGGCAGAAAAGGTACGGGCCATATCCAGCACCGAGAAAGAACCAATTCCATTATCAATAGCGCCAGTAGAGAGATCCCAGCTATCCAAATGGCCACCCACCACAATTTTCTCATCGGCCAGTTGCTTACCTTTTAAGGTGGCAATAACGTTACGGGCTTTGATCATGCCCGAAAAGTTGGTCATGCTAATTTGGGCGGAAAGCTTCTCAGATTTGAGCTGTTCTTTCAGTTTAAAGCCATCCTCATAACCGATACAAACCGCCGGAATAGAGATCAGTTTTCCGGTTACAGAAGCTGTACCGGTTAATAAAACCCCACCAGGCACTGAATTGATCACGATAATACCGGTTGCACCATATTTGCTGGCCAGAGCCGTTTTTTCTGAGCGGTGCAGGCTTTTAGTACCGGGCTTTGAACCGGGCAAAACTCCCAGATAAACCAAGGCTATTTTGCCTTTTAC
>DASQIU010000005.1:0-58826 GCA_035631395.1 Daejeonella sp.
CAAATGTTTAAAGAACCGGAAAAAGGCGCTAAAGACATCAATATTGAACGTATAGAAGAGGCTCTGGACTTGAAACCCAATGTAATTGCCGCCGGGTGCCCTTTTTGCATGACCATGCTGAGCGACGGAATAAAAATCAAAGATAAAGAGCAGGAAGTTCAGGTATTGGATATTGCTGAAATTACCGCACGGGCAAACGGCCTGTAAACCATCCTAATTAGAACCTTGTAATTCCCTGCGGATCTGTAACAGATTATCCTGTATTAGTTGCAGATCTGCAGGCTCTATTTCCTTAACCGCAATACTGATCTGCCAGGCCATCGAATCAATATTCCCTTTCACGTCGTTATACGTCTGCACAATCACATCATCCTCTATGGTTCTCAGGATAATGGTTCCGCCAGTGGTACTCCCAGAATAATCCAGCCCACTAAAACGCAGCATATTGAAGGAATAATATTCCTGCTTGCCCGATACATGGAATTTACGGAAACGTAAAAAACCATCTTCCGTAAGCTGTATCTCGTGTTTTTTCAGCTTCTGCTGCTCGGCCCCGCTATGATATAGTTCATTAATTTTTTGCTGCGTTTGCTGCGCCAGATAACTGACATCGTTCATTTTTTTAAATGCACAAATCCCGGTAAGCAAAATGCCGCAAAGTATATAGGTATAAATCCGTTTAAATTCAGCTCGTTTTAAAAGCATCATATCTGGTTTTAAAATGACCGTCTAAAAATAATAATTTGAATAACTTTGAGCATGAATATTTCTGAACATTCAAGAGTATGGATTTACCAATCCAACCGGGTTTTAACTCCGGTCGAAGAGCAGCAAATTCAGCAAAAACTGGATGATTTTACCGCTCAATGGCAGGCTCACGGCCATCAGTTACTGGCCAAAGGCGAAATCCGTCATCAACGCTTCGTTATTTTATCGGTTGATGAACAACAGGCCGGCGCTACAGGTTGCTCTATTGATAAATCAGTAAAACTGATGAAAGAGCTGGAAGAGCAGTTTAATATCGATCTATTTGACCGTTTTCAAATTGCTTACCGCGATGGAGAACATATCCGCAGTTGCAACCGCCAGGAATTTGAGGATTTACTTCGCTCTGGCCAAATCCATCCGGATACCACTATCGTATTTAACAATATGGTAGCCACCCGTAAAGAACTGCACAGCAATTGGGAGGTGCCCATGAAAAATAGCTGGCACTCCCGAGTATTTGCGGAATACATATAATTATAATACGAGCTATGCACCTGGTTACCGAATCATCCGACTAACACAAATGATCTTTAATAAACCTGTCATGTTGAGGAACGAAACATCTGCTACCTACAAGCTTTTCGCTTAGAGATCCCTCATTCTTCGGGATGACAGGACATGAACGGTAAAAGACCAAAGATAACCGACAGACGACGGACGAAAAACGACAGACGATCTAGCACGGTTCTACGATAAGTTCGTATCAATAAGGCATCTCTCCCATTCTCTGCATATTGCGCAGAATCAGTTTCTGCTTGTAATAAATATATGGAGTAGGTTTTGCCGGTGTCCAGCGCAGCGGATTAGGCAAAACCGCGATTAACAATGCGGCTTGGCTTTTACTCAGCTTTTCGGCCGATTTATGATAATAGAACTGGCAGGCGGCATCAACACCATAAATTCCGTCGCCGGTTTCAATCACATTCAGATATACTTCCAGGATACGTTCTTTTCCCCATAGCAATTCAATTAAAGCCGTAAAATAAGCTTCAAAAATTTTCCGGACATAAGAGCGCCCCGGCCAGAGAAACACATTTTTGGCCGTTTGCTGACTAATAGTACTGCCTCCCCTTACTTTCTTTCCGTCCTGATTTTTCTGATAAGCCGTTTCCATGGCCTTAAAGTCAAATCCCCAATGATCATTAAAACTGGCATCTTCGCCGGCCAGGGCCGCCCGTTTCAGGTTAGACGATAATTCATCCAGATTGCGCCAGTTCTTGTCAATTTTCCAGTCTTTACCATCTGCTTTACGCTCAAAACCCCGCTGAATCATCAAAAAAGTAACCGGTGGATTCACAAAACGCAACACCAGCACCCATAAAATGGTGATGGCAAAAAATCCCAGCAAAACCCTTGCTGCTAACTGGATCCATTTATTTTTCTTGCGGCTTTGATTCTTCGCTTTCTTCCTGGCCATACATCTGCAAACAAAAAGTGCTTCCCGGAAAATCCTGGAAGCACTTTTCTATGTTCAAAGCTTATTCAGCTTATCAATCATTGTTATTATTCAGCTACTACTTCAAAAGGAACCTGAACTTTCACTTCTTTGTGTAAGTTTAAGTTAGCAATATACTCGCCAACAAATTTAGGTTCAGTTTCAAAAGTAATACGACGACGGTCAACCTCAAAGCCTTCTTTTTTCAAGGCATCAGCAACCTGAATAGTATTTACAGATCCAAAAATCTTACCACTTTCGCCGGCTTTTGCACCAATAGTCAATTTAACACCTTCCAGACGGGTAGCAATGGCTTCCGCATCTTTCTTAATTTTATCTTGTTTAAATTGAGCTTGTTTCAAGTTTTCAGCTAAAACTTTCTTTGCAGAAGAAGTAGCTAAAATTGCAAAACCCTGAGGGATTAGATAATTGCGGCCGTAGCCTGGTTTTACGTTCACGATATCGTCTTTCTCGCCGAGTTTTTTGATATCTTGTTTTAAAATTAGTTCCATTTCGCTTTATCTCCCTCTTATTTTAATGAATCTGTAACATAAGGTAATAAACCGATGTGGCGGGCACGCTTAATAGCCTGGGCCACTTTCCGCTGAAATTTCAGGGAAGTTCCGGTTAAACGGCGAGGTAAAACTTTACCCTGATCGTTTACAAACTTTAACAAGAAGTTAGCGTCTTTGTAATCGATAAATTTAATTCCGTTTTTCTTAAACCGGCAATATTTTTTACGGCTATCGTCCACTTTGGGAGCGGTAACGTATTGAATTGTATCTTTTGCCATTATGCTACACCCTCCGTTTTAGTTTCTTTCTTCTTGTTGAAAGCGCCACTGCGTTTTTTCTCGCTGTAAGCCTTTGCATGCTTATCTAAAGCCACGGTTAAGAAGCGCATAACACGTTCGTCACGCTTAAACTCAACCTCAAGCTTGTTAATAAACTCACCCGGAGCGGAATAGGTAGTTAGGTGATAGTACCCTGTCGTTTTCTTTTGAATAGGGTACGCTAATTTTTTCAAACCCCAATTATCTTCATGGATAATTTCGGCTCCGTTATCGGTCATCAGCTTGCTGAATTTGGTTAACACCTCTTTCGCAGCCTCTTCTGATAACAACGGGGTAAGAATGATCACGGTTTCGTACTGTTGCATTGTTGCTGTTTATTTAATTATTCGCTTTTATAGCGGGATGCAAAAATAGGGATATTTTTCTATTTTTCAAGTAGTTTGGAAGAAGTTTTTATTCGTTGATCGTCTTTCGTTGATCGTTTGCAGAATGGCTGATTTGAGAATGCGTTGATTTGTTAATTTGGGGAACTCGTGAAAACCTGCCCCATTCGTGTTTTTTTTATTTCCTTTAATTGTTTTAGCACAGGTTTTATCCATTGCCAGAAACCACATTCCCATCCTTTGGAGGGGTGCCTGAAAGGCGGGGTGGTCTTCAGCACAGATCCGTGGTTCAGCATTATTTTTTTGAAAAGCGGAACCTTCAGCCGCTCGCTACCGATAGTCCCGCTATCCGCTGCAAGTTTTGCCCTTCGGGACAAAAGCTTTCCGCTACTATCGGGTTTAGATGGCAATGACAGAAAGTCGTTTGGAACGGGTTTAACGGCCGATAAACGCCCAACGATAGACAACAGACGAATAAATCTTACTCCTCTACTCCCAAATCTTTCAGCACCCTTTTTGCCGCATGAAACCCGCACATTCCATGAACCCCTCCTCCCGGAGGCGTTGAAGAAGAACAGATATAAATTCCCTTAGCCGAAGTTTTATAAGGAGACAGGCGAAGTGCCGGACGGGTAAACAACTGCCCAATATCAATAACGCCGCCATTGATATCGCCCCCAATATAGTTTGGATTATAGGCTTCCATTTGCAGGCTATTCATGGTGTTTCTGGCCAAAATAATATCCCGGAAACCGGGAGCAAAACGTTCCACCTGTTTTTCAATGGCATTGGTCATATCCAATGTAGAACCATTGGGCACATGGCAATAAGCCCAGGCTGTATGCTTTCCTAAAGGGGCTCTGGAGCTATCCAACAGACTTTGTTGAGCCAATAACACAAACGGGCGCTCGGGATGTTTTCCCTGCCAAATCATTTTCTCTGCTTCGGCAATTTCCTGAATAGTATTGCCTATATGAACTGTTCCCGCACTCCGGCATTCAGGGGCAGTAAATGGAATTGCTGCATCTAAAGCCCAATCTATTTTAAATACCCCCATACCATAGCGGTAACGTTTTAACTGCCATTGATATAGAGACGAAAACTTTTGCCCGGCAATTTGCAACAATTGTTTGGGTGTTACATCAAACAAAACGGCCTTGGCCGAGGGAAGCTGAGAAAGTGATTGAATATATAATCCGGTCTGGATTTTGCCTCCAATCGATGTAAAGTAAGAGGCCAAAGCGGCCGCAATCTGCTTAGAACCACCCAGCGGAACCGGCCAATTCTGAGTATGCCCCACTGCCATTAACACCAGGGCAATGGCCGATGTGGTTAGATTAGACAAGGGTTGCATAGAATGTGCGGCCATACCTGCCCATAATCCCTTCGCTTTTTCTGAGGAAAAACGTTTAGACAAATGCAATGCAGAGGAAATAGCCTTCAGGCCAAATCTGGCCATTAGCAGAGGTTTTTCCGGCAAACGCAAAGGTGCCAGCACATCATGAACTATCTCTGGCCAGACATCCACAACCGGGCTGATCAGATCCAGATAAGTCTGTCTATCGTTGCCCAGCATTTGGGCAGTTTTCTCAAGGGATGGATATAAAGCAGCGGCTTCGTTATTTTCAAAGGGGTGTGCGGCCGCAATTTCCGGATAAACAAACTTTAAACCATGTTTTTCCAGAGGAAGTGTCTTAAAAAACGGTGATCCGGCCGCTAAAGGATGAATGGCAGAGCAAACATCATGTGTAAAACCGGGCAAGGTTAACTCGGCGGAGCGTAAACCACCACCAATGGTATCTTTTGCCTCAATCAATAAAACGGAAAGGCCAGCTTGCTGTAAAGCAATGGCAGCCGATAAACCATTGGGTCCGGAACCTACTACTATGGCATCATAATCAGTTTTCACAACACTTTGCAATTTTTACAATTATTTTCTATAAATTAATAATACTAATAAATAGTATAATTTAAGTGATTTTGCATTTATAAATGAAAAAACTATGCGCCTCAATCTAAAGTTTGACCGTTTAAGCATATTTAGTCTGCTTTGGGCAGTAGCTACTTTATTCCACATAATCTCTTTTCCGGCCAACAGTTTATCCAATCCATTTGCCTGGGGAACTGCATTTTTTGCTTTGCTGCTCCTTTTCAGACCTCAATCTATGCTCTTGTTAATGGTAATGCTTTTTTTCAGTATCTGCAAAACCGTTTCCTGGATGCCTTTCCCGCCCAATCATATTGTTTTTGAACTGATTTTAAACATTGGCATACTGATAGCTTTAATTTATAAGTTTTCCTCTCACTTTTCTAAAAAACTTACTCCACAACATCGGGAAGAGCTTTTTAATGCTTTTGCTCCCCTTACCCGTATGGCTTTGCTAATCTTATATTTTTATGCCGTTTTACATAAACTAAATACCGATTATCTAAATCCGGCCATAAGCTGCGGAACGGTGCTGCTGAATGGGATCAGGTTGAATGGGTTTTCTTTCATTCCCGATAATCAGTTTTTAAAACTAAGCGCCATTTATGGTACTCTGATACTGGAAAGCGCAATTCCATTTTTTCTGTGTATCAGAAAAACCCGGTCCCTGGGAATTATGTTAGGTTTAGCTCTCCATTTTTTTCTGGCTCTGCATCCCCACGATGGATTAGTGAGCTTTTCTGTATTACTTTTTTCCATGTTTTTTTTATTTACCCCTGCTGATTTTCCCGATAAATTAAAATCGACAATAAACAATATCATTCAGGGCAAAAAGCAATATGTAAAACCTTTCCTGTTTCTTGCCCTCATATCGATTATCTTACTCATTTTCATTTTAATAAATATTAATCGGACTTCCAGGCTCGATTTACTTGTTTTTGACACCTGGTGTGCCTGGGGCCTGTTTTTAATTGTGATTTATCTGACGGTTACTTTTTCAGAAAACTTCAGCGATAGTGAGACCAGGAATTTCTTCCAGCTGAAACCTGTTTTCTGGATTTTCCCCATCACCATCTTCCTGAATGGAGCCAGCCCATATCTGGGGTTAAAAACAGAAACTTCCTTTTCTATGTTCAGTAATCTCAGAACGGAAGGAAGAATAACCAATCACTTATTTATGCCGCTAAGCTTGCATCTTACCAACTGGCAGGAAGATCTGGTTGAGATAAAACAAACCGATTTAAAACCATTGGAACAATATATTATCAACAATCAGTTGATTACCTTTTTTGAATTTCAGAGAATTATACGCAAAAATGTAAATCATGATTTTCATGTTGCGTATAACAGAAATAGAAAATCTTATAAACTTAAGATAGAGCAAGGAAAGATAAACAGTCTGGATTCTATATCCCAAATCCCCTATTTACTTACTAAAATCATGCACTTCCGCCCAATTGATAAGGGTGCATGTTTATGCAAGCATTAATTGGCCTCAGTTCAAAACAAGATGAAACGGAACCTGCATATAGACAACATCAGAGGACTTTTATTAGTAATTATATTAATAGACCATTTAGAGCTTCGTCTTTCAGCCATAACAAATAGCCCCTTGGGTTATACCTCAGCCGCCGAAGGTTTTATTTTCATGTCCGGGCTGGTGGCCGGCATTGTTTATATGGGACGGGCCTTAAAAACTGATTTTAAACAAATGAGTTTGCATGCCCAAAAGCGTTCGTTTACCATATACCAGTACCATATTTTTTTATATGCACTAACTCTTATCATATTCCTAAACTCTGATACAATTAACCAGTTTTGGAAAGCCGACATGCCTTTAATGGCGGCAAATCCTTTATTGGCATTTTTCCAGGGCATCTCCCTATTATATCAACCTGCTCCTAATGATATTCTTCCTATTTATTGCATCCTATTGTTGCTTCTGCCTGTAGTATTAAAACAATTTGTTAAAAATAAACTCACTCTGGTTTTAGCCATTAGCCTGGCTTTATATCTTTTAGGGCAGTTTCAACTAGTAGAAACAACCATTTCTGGGTTAAACAAAACAATGAGTACCTCCATAGATTTAGGCTATTTTAATATCCTAAGCTGGCAATTATTATTTTTCCTCGGGTTATTATTGGGCACTTGGGAAGTAAAAAATTATCCCTGGTGGACAGCCTTCAAAAAAAACCGGGTCATATTTTTTGTTTCTCTTTCTGTCATTATTCCATGTTTAGTACTCCGGCATACGCTTTACAAAAACATTCCTTATGCGGATATATTAATTAATAGATCACATTTAGCTCCTTTACGCCTGCTTAATTTTTTATCTATAAGTTTTGTGGTAAACTATTTGATCAGCCGGTACCGCCCTTCCGTATCTGCATTTTTAGTTTATCTGGGACAAAACTCTTTGCAGGTTTTTTCATTCCATGTAATTGTGGTTTTATGTATGGCGCCTTTTGTACCCTTGATTGTAAAAACGGGATACTTAACAGAATTGGTTATAACTGCTTTGGCAATATTAAGCTTATGGATTCCGGCCTTTTTAAATGTGCTTTATACCAAAAGAAACCAAAGAAAAAAAAACCTACAGTTAGTTAGTGATGATTTAAAACTGGCCAAATGAATGCTTAAGCCCAAGACTAAAAAAGTAGGCTAAGCTTTAGAAGATAATTTAACTTGCCATGCTTCTCACAAAGTAAAAAACATAGCAACAGCGGCTGCTCCCATTCCCAAAAAGGTAATCCACAACAAAACTTGCGACAGTAAACCGCTTTTATACTCGCCCATAATATCTTTATTACGAGCTATTCTTGCAATCAAAAAAAGTAGTGGCACTGCAGCTACCCCGTTTAAAACGGCGGCAAATACTAAAGCTTTCACCGGATCTATGCCAATAAAATTAATCATCAAGCCAATCATGGTGGCAATAGTTATTATTCCATAAAAACCATGCGCTCTTTTTAATTTCAAATTTAGGCCGGCTTTCCAGTTAAAAGCCTCAGAAACCGCATAGGCCGCCGAACCGGAAAGCACTGGCACGGCTAGTAAACCCAGCCCAATTATTCCTATTGAAAAAATAAGTTTAGCCAAAAAACCAGCATTCGGGAAAGATTGAACCAGCGGTTCCAGAGCTTTAGCCGCATCGGCAGCGGTTTTGATATCCGTTACTCCATTAGCATTTAAAACCGTACCCCCTACCAATATGATGCACCAGGTGGTAATTTCAGACATAACCATGCCCCAATTATTATCTAAACGCATTAAATGAATATGATGCCAACTAATATTGGGTTTTCCGTTTTTGATCAAGTGATGTTCCTTTTCTTCTTCCACTTCCTGCGATGCTTCCCAAAAAAACATATAAGGCGAAATAGTAGTGCCCAAGACTCCGGTAATAACAAATAAAAACTCAAAATTAAGCTCTACATGAGGAGTAACCGTAGCTCTAAGTACTACAGCCCAAGGCTGATCAACCATAAATACGGTAATTGGATAGGCCAATAAAGTCAGAGCCAACCATTTTAAGACTTTAGAATAAAATTTATAGGTGGTAAAAATCTCCAATAGCAGGATAGTACTGACAAAAAAAAGCGTTAACACAGCAAATGGTAAGGGAATCAACAACCGGGCTGCCTCTGCCATAGCGCCAATATCAGCACCTATATTAATAGTATTGGCAATAACCACCAGACCCACTACCAGATATAAGACCCAACGGCTATAATGCTTTTTCACTACAGAAGCCAGCCCCTTACCCGTAACCAAACCTATGCGGGCGCAGGCTTCCTGAACCGCTGTCATAAAAGGAAGCATAAATAAAGCAGTCCAAAGCTGGCCATAACCAAATTGAGCTCCGGTTTGCGAATAGGTAGCAATTCCGGAAGGATCGTCATCGGCGGCGCCTGTAGTTAAGCCTGGTCCCAATACACTTAAGAACTTCCAGAACCTCTTCTTACCAGGATGCTTTTGCTTTACTGTCATTTTGAAGATGTATTAATTCAAAAGATCTGTCAACCTGCACACACTGTATAACATCCCAATAAACCAATAGGTTATTAAGGCGATAAAAAAAGCTGGCTTTTTGAGCCAGCTTCTCATCCTGATATCATTTCATCCTGATATCATTTCATAGGCGGAGCTTTTGCCTCAAACTGGCGCATGAGGTCAACTTTTCCAGCTTTATTAAACCTCCAAACTTCATTAAATGCGGTAGTTGTTTTCTTTCCATCTTTCCAGGTATCTTCTTCGGTCCCCCAAATAGTAACCCAGTTCTCATTTTTGTCCGTACTATGAGTGCTCATCCAGGCATGGACAGTACTTTTCACTTCGGCCATTTTATCCCGGTATTGTTGAGCACCTGCCATAACGCTATCTTTCCCTTTGGCCATCGTTCCATCAGAAAAATACATTGTTACTGTATCGGCAAATAAATGGGCATTCTTGTTAAGCGTGTTATTGTCCCAATCTTTCCACAGGTCCATAATCATTCTGGCAAATTTGGGATCGCCCATCACAAATTTAGAAGAATAAGTAGCCTCATAAGGCATGGCCCCCTGCGAGGTATGATGCATGGCACTAGTTTTTGGGGGCGCCTTTTTTGTTTCCTTGTGTTCCTGCGCTGCTGTCCTAAATTGCATGATACTCAGCATTAAAATGCCCAGCATACAGATCTGGATTAGTTTTTTCATAGTGTATATTTTTTAGGGTAAATAATGATCCTGAAATCCGAACTGACAAACGTTTCTTTTAATAATAAACCTCCGGTGAGTTTTGTTTTCCACAGATATTATTTTTCCTTTAAAGTATTAAGCAAATTCAATAGGCTAACCCCCATCCTGGGCAAAACTGTTTTATAGGGGTAAATTATAGTATCTTTGCACAACCAAAAAACACCTATTATGCTTAAAGGATTTTTTAACGTACCAGAACCAGTAAACGAACCCATATTAAACTATGCTCCCGGCAGCAAAGAACGTGCTTTATTAAAAGAAGCCATTTCTGAAGCCCGTTCCAAACAAGCGGATATTCCCATGTATATCAATGGAAAAGAGGTACGTAGCGATAAAAAAGTAGCCATATATCCTCCGCATGACCACCAGCACCTGCTTGGATATTATTCTCAAGGTGATAAAAAACATGTTCAACAAGCCATAGACGCGGCTCTAGCTGCCAAATCTGCCTGGGAAAACCTGCCTTGGGAGCATCGTGCCGCCATTTTTTTAAAGGCTGCCGATTTGATTGCCGGCCCTTATCGTTATAAACTGAATGCGGCTACTATGCTGGGGCAGTCAAAAAGTGCATTCCAAGCCGAAATTGATTCTGCCTGTGAGCTGATTGATTTCTTGCGCTTCAATGTGAAATACATGACGGAAATCTATGAACAGCAACCTCCGGTGTCGCCCCGTGGTACCTGGAACCGGGTGGAGCAGCGCCCACTGGAAGGATTTATTTTCGCATTAACTCCTTTTAACTTTACCGCTATTGCCGGTAATTTACCAACTTCGGCAGCTATGATGGGAAATGTGGTGGTTTGGAAACCATCCAACACCCAAATTTATTCGGCCAATGTATTGATGGAAATTTTCCGCGAAGCTGGCTTGCCAGATGGCGTAATTAACCTGGTATACGTTTCTGGTCCGGAAGCCGGAGAGGTAATTTTCAATCACCCAGACTTTGCAGGCATTCACTTTACCGGATCAACTGCTGTATTCCAGGATATCTGGAAAACTATTGGAACCAACATTCATAAATACAAAACTTATCCACGTATTGTAGGAGAAACAGGAGGTAAAGACTTCATTTTTGTTCATGGTTCGGCCGATGCGGCAGCAGCCAGCACTGCTATTTTACGTGGCGCCTTTGAATATCAGGGACAAAAATGCTCCGCCGCTTCCCGGGTGTATATTGCCAAATCTATCTGGCCTAAGATCAAGGAAATGCTAACACGTGACCTGGCTACCGTAAAAATGGGACCGGTTGAAGATTTTAGCAATTTTATCAACGCCGTAATTGATGAAAAATCATTTGATAAACTGGTAAAATACATTGATGCCGCTAAAAAAGATAACCTGGAAATCATCGCCGGAGGTAATTATGATAAATCCAAAGGTTATTTTATCGAACCAACTGTAATTGTAACCAAGGATCCGAAATATGTGACCATGTGCGATGAGCTTTTTGGTCCGGTATTAACCGTATTTGTTTATGAGGATGAGGACTTTGGAAAAACCTTAGACCTGGTTGACAAAACTTCCATTTATGCTTTAACGGGGGCAGTAATGGGTCAAGACCGATATGCCTTGGCAACTGCCATTGATACTTTGCGCAATGCTGCCGGTAACTTTTACATTAATGATAAATGTACCGGAGCTGTGGTTGGCCAACAACCTTTTGGTGGCGCCAGAGGTTCAGGAACTAATGATAAAGCCGGATCAATGATCAATTTGCTGCGCTGGGTTTCTCCACGGGCTATCAAAGAAACTTTTGATCCACCTAAAGATTACCGTTATCCGTTCTTATCAGAAGAATAAGGTTAATTGGGAAGTTTAACTGGTTATTTGATTAACTGGTTGATCAGCGAAATCGATAATCTGTTTAATCCGTGGTTCAGAAAGCTTTTTTTCTGGATCACGGATTTTTAGGATTAAAAGATAACGGTATAATCCATCAATCGGTTTAAGCGATTCAGACATCCTGTCTATCAAATCAATCAATAATAATTAACCTCTACCATTCCAAAGCACTCTCTCGGCCTCACAAGGTTTAGCGTTAAGAAAGTATTAAAAACAGCTTTTAAGAACCTTCAAATTCAGCACATCAGAAAGCAATTCGGAGAAGTGATACAGAAAAATAAAATATAGCATCAACATTCCCACGGCTCGAATTGCAGATAGCTGTTTTTAATACTTTTAGCTAAAGATTGTGCAGCCTTGAATTTTTGTTTTTTTTTTCAAGAAAAAAGAAAAGTGGCTTCAATAATTCAGAATCACAGATTAATAAGATTGAAAGATTACTCGGATTAATTACCACTCGAAATTTGTGAGATCAAAAAATCCGTTTAATCTGCGATTCAAAAAATAAAAAGGCATCCATCGGGATACCTTCCTATCAATCAAACCGAAATACTTGATCCAGGTGATTTTTCCCGGTACAGGTTACCCCTAAATCGGTAATCAAACCGGTTTTCAAACTATAGGCCCAGCCATGCAGTTCTAAAGACTGCCCCTCCGACCAGCAGTTTTGCACAATGGAAGATTTGCTCAAATTATAAACTCCCTCAATCACGTTGAGTTCCACCATGCGATCACGGCGTTGGGCAAAATCAGTGATCTTATCCAACTCTTCCCGATGCAAACGGTAGATGTCTTTAATATGGTTCAACCAGTTATCAATCATTCCAAACTTTTTCCCGCTTAAAGCCGCCTCAATGCCTCCACAGCCATAATGGCCGCATATAATCACATGCTTAATTTTCAAAACATTCAAAGCATAATCCAGCACACTGATCAAACTCATGTCTGAGTGGATCACCACATTGGCAATGTTACGGTGCACAAAAATATCGCCGGGGCTGGTATTAGTAATCTGGTTAGCCGGCACACGGCTATCGGAGCAGCCGATCCATAAAGCCGGAGGATTTTGGCCGGCAGAGAGCTTTTCAAAATATTGTGGATCCTCGTTCAAGGCTTTAGCCACAAACTCCTTATTTCCTTCCAGCAGGGTTTTATAAATTGTTTCTTCCTGCCAATTACGTCTATGTGGACACATATTTTTTCTTTTTTTAATGAGGGGAAATCAGCCTTCCAGAAAACCTTTCACATCATAGCTCATGTGAGGTATGTTTATGAACTTGCGTCATGGTGAGCTTATCGAATCCATGACAAAAATTCCGGAACCCGATCCACACTTTTTACAAAGTACAAAAGTAGCAATTTCTAAAAAAACGAAACGCTGTTCGCACCCTTACCCACCATACATCTTCATCCAACAGGGATATTTCAGATTTGTGTTAAAAACCCGCTGTGCATTTTCTGCGCAAGCATCAGGTTACAGTGAAATTTGTATTTTTACGCTCAGCGTAAATTGATATATCGTGGATAAAAAAATAGAGTTACTTCAGAAAAAACGTGAGCAGGCGTTTTTAGGTGGCGGAGCAAACCGAATTGAAAGTCAACATAAAAAAGGAAAATTAACAGCCCGAGAAAGGCTTCATTTTTTACTGGACGAAGGTTCTTTTGAAGAAATTGGCATGCTGGTAACGCATCGCTCCACTGATTTTGGCATGGAAAAAGAACGCTATGCCGGCGATGGGGTGGTAACGGGTTATGGTACTGTCAACGGCAGACTGGTTTATGTTTTCTCACAGGATTTCACAGTTTTTGGTGGTTCTTTGTCTGAAACCCATGCCGAAAAGATCTGCAAGATCATGGATCTGGCCCTGAAAAACGGAGCGCCGGTTATCGGCTTGAACGATTCCGGAGGCGCCCGCATTCAGGAAGGCGTGGTTTCTTTAGGCGGCTATGCCGATATTTTCTATCGCAACACGATGGCCTCTGGGGTAGTTCCTCAAATTTCGGCCATTATGGGTCCCTGTGCAGGCGGAGCGGTATATTCCCCGGCCATCACCGACTTTATTTTAATGGTTGAGAATACCTCTTACATGTTTGTAACTGGTCCTAACGTAGTAAAAACCGTTACCCATGAGGACGTTACTTCTGAAGAGCTGGGTGGAGCTGCTACTCATGCCAGCAAATCCGGAGTTACTCATTTTGCTTGCCCTAATGAGATAGAAGCCATCAATCATATCAAAGAACTGCTCAGCTACATGCCTCAAAACTGCGAAGAGCAGGCTCCCATTGCAGCTTATGAACCTGGCGATGAAACGCGTCCACAGCTAAATAATATCATTCCTGAAAACAGCGCCCAGCCTTATGATATCCGTGAGGTGATTGAGCAGGTGATCGATGCCGATTCCTTTTTAGAAGTTCATAAAGATTTTGCCGAAAATATTGTGGTAGGTTTTGCCCGCCTTGGCGGTCGCAGCATTGGTATTGTGGCTAATCAGCCTGCCTTTTTAGCTGGAGTACTGGATATCCACTCATCTACCAAAGGAGCACGTTTTGTACGCTTCTGCGACAGCTTTAACATCCCTTTGCTGGTTTTTGAAGATGTTCCCGGATTTTTACCCGGCACCGACCAGGAATGGAACGCCATTATTACCAACGGCGCTAAATTGCTATATGCTTTCTGCGAAGCCACCGTTCCGCGGATCACGGTTATTACCCGCAAAGCCTACGGCGGCGCTTATGATGTAATGAACTCCAAACATATTGGCGCCGATATGAACTATGCCTGGCCAAGCGCCGAAATTGCCGTAATGGGTGCCAAAGGTGCTGCCGAAATTATTTTTAAACGCGAGATATCTGCGGCAGCCGACCCAAATGCTAAATGGCTGGAAAAAGAAAAAGAGTATTCAGATATCTTTGCCAATCCTTACCGGGCAGCAGAACGCGGTTTTATTGATGAAGTAATTGAACCGGCAGAAACCCGAAAAAAACTGATCAAAGCTTTTAAAATGCTCGAAAACAAAGTGGTTAATAACCCTCGTAAGAAGCACGGAAATATTCCACTTTAAAATTTACATGTTCGCAGAAACCATTGTCCCATATAGAACAAATACCTTTAGAATTAACCTGGCCTATTCGTCAGCAGGTAATGTACCCAGGCCAAAGTCTGGAAAAGGTCAAACTAAAAGATGATCCGGAAGGAATTCATTTCGGATTATTTGACAATAACCAGTTGATCAGCGTATGCTCATGGTTTAAAAAGGACAAGAAAGCGCAATTCAGGAAATTTGCCACACTCACACAGTTTCAGGGATCAGGATATGGAACTCAATTATTGAAATATATTATCCAATTCAGCATCCGCGAAAGCGTAGATATTTTATGGTGCAACGCCCGCATAAGCGCAATCGAATTTTATAAAAAACTGGGTTTTACCGAAACCCAAACCAGATTTAAAAAAAATGGTCATGAATTTGTGATCATGCAATTAGTATTAGAACCAGGCAGTCAGAGTGAAAACCACGCTGCTTTTATAAACAAAAAATAATATGGCAACAGAAAAAGAACAAAACCAAGAGAAAAAGCACGTTCCAGTAGTTAACCCCCAATCTCTGGAGTTTTTTGAAAAATATATCAATAATGCATCGCCTACCGGTTATGAATGGGAAGGCCAGCGCTTATGGTTAGATTACTTAAAACCTTATATAGATGATCATTTTGTAGATAATTATGGTACGGCCGTAGCGGTAATTAACCCTAAAGCATCTTATAAAGTGGTTATTGAGGCTCATGCCGATGAAATTTCGTGGTATGTAAATTATATTACCAAAGAAGGTCTGATTTACGTGATCCGAAACGGAGGTTCCGACCATCAAATTGCCCCTTCTAAACGGGTAAATATTCATACCGAAAAAGGCATTGTGAAGGCCGTATTTGGCTGGCCGGCTATTCACACCCGCCATGGTGAAAAAGAAGAAGCGCCAACCATCAAAAATATCTTTCTGGACTGCGGATGCACCTCGGACGAGGAAGTGGCCAAATTAGGTATTCATGTGGGTTGCGTAATTACCTATGAAGATGAATTCATGATCTTAAACGATCGCTATTATGTTGGCCGGGCTCTGGATAACCGGGCTGGCGGATTCATAATTGCCGAGGTTGCCCGTTTACTGAAAGAGAACAAGAAAAAACTGCCTTTTGGCTTATACATAGTTAACTCGGTGCAGGAGGAAATTGGTTTAAGGGGCGCCGAAATGATTGCCAACCGGATAAAACCCAATCTGGCCATTGTTACCGACGTAACCCACGATACCCAAACGCCCATGATCAACAAGATCACCCAAGGCGATCTGGCTTGCGGAAAAGGCCCTGTGGTTTCTTATGCTCCGGCTGTTCAAACAAATTTGAATAAACTATTGATCCAAACGGCCGAAAATAATGGCATCCCATTCCAGCGCCAGGCTTCATCCCGCTCAACCGGAACAGATACTGATGCTTTTGCTTATTCCAATGAAGGCGTAGTTTCGGCCTTAATTTCACTGCCGCTGCGCTATATGCATACTACGGTTGAAATGATCCATAAGGAAGATGTAGACAATGTGATCCGTTTGATCTATGAATCTTTATTAAGCATTCAAGTAGATCATGATTTTAGGTCAATTAAATAAGTAAAAACACAATTGCTCTGCTCCAAAAGGCAGGGCAATTTTAATAATATATACTCCTCTAGCGGTAATAGGCCTAAATTAATCCCCGGAAATAGATTTATAGAAAACTTTTTTCAATGCACAAGCCTTATACATCGGCAGTTCAATATTTGGGCTGCCGATTTTGTTTAATTACTTGTTCATGGAAAAAAGCATATTCACCGAAAAAATTAAGGCTTCATATAACACTCACACTGCTTCCATTTATTTAGGAGCTGGGGTACTGGAGGGAGAAATTATCCCGCAGGCGGAAGTGAACTTGTCCTTAAAAATGATGAATCGCCACGGCTTGATAGCCGGTGCTACAGGAACAGGAAAAACGCGTACCCTGCAGCTAATAGCAGAGCAGCTTTCTGATGCCGGGGTACCGGTATTTATGCTAGATGTAAAAGGGGACCTCTCCGGTTTAAACCAGCCAGGAGCCAGTAACACCACATTGGAAGAACGAGCCGCCGCTTTGGGCAAAACCTTTACTCCTCAAGGATTCCCGGTAGAGCTGTATTCTTTATCAGGCAAGTTAGGGGCTCAAATGCGGGCTACTGTTGTGGAGTTTGGACCAGTATTACTATCCAAAATCCTCGGGTTAAATGAAACTCAGACCGGCGTAATTTCGGTTATTTTTAAATACTCCGATGATCAAAAATTACCCCTGGTAGATTTAAATGATCTGAAGAAAGTAGTTTCCTATCTTGCCGAAGGGCCTGGCGCCGCAGAAATTAAAGCCGAATATGGCACTATTTCTACAGCCACTTCGGGTACTATTCTGCGTAAAATAGTTGCTCTGGAACAGCAAGGTTTGGGGCAAGTATTTGGCGAACGTTCCTTTGACATTCAGGATTTGTTTAACCGTGTTGACGGCAAAGGCGTAATCAGCCTGCTAAATATATCTGATGTACAAAATCAGCCGGTGCTATTTTCCACCTTTTTGTTAAGCCTGCTGGCCGAAATATTTTACACCATGCCCGAAGCCGGAGATCTGGATAAACCCAAACTGGTTTTTTTCTTTGACGAAGCTCATTTACTTTTCAACGATTCTCCCAAAGCTTTCCTGGAACAAATAGAAACCGTTATCCGGCTCATCCGCTCTAAAGGAATAGGCGTATTTTTCTGTACCCAATCACCTATGGATGTTCCTGAAACCGTATTGGCCCAATTAGGCAACCGGGTACAACATGCTTTAAGAGCCTTTACTCCTAATGATGTAGATGCGCTTAAAAAGACCGTGAACACGTATCCCAAATCAGAGTTTTATGCCATAGACCGCATTCTTACTTCGCTGGGAATCGGACAGGCACTTATTACCGTTTTAAACGAGAAAGGTATTCCTACAGAAGTGGTAGTTACACATTTAGCACCACCCCGTGCAGTAATGGGGCCCATGTCGCCGGCAGATTGCAATACCTTGATTCAAGCTAGTTCCATGTATCAGAAATATAAAGAAGCTGTTGACCCCGAAAGCGCATATGAAATTTTAACCACTCGTGTTAACCAGAAATTAGCCGAAGCTTCTCAGGAACAGGCAACAGAACGCCCTAAAAGTGGCGAAAAAAGCACCGTGGAAAAAGTGATGAACGCCCCCATAACCAGACAAATAGGCACCGCCATTATACGTGGCCTATTTGGCATGATTACCGGGAAAAGGACACGTTCAAGAAGTGGTGGATTATTTGGTCTTTAACCCGGAAATCATTTTATTTTCATAAAATCAACCTAAAACTCTAAACATCCTGAGGATTTTTCGTGTTATGAAACTCTAATTCTTATTTTAGCAAAAAACTTCTTACCTAAGTTTTTCCAAGCATTTAAATTTCACTAAACCTAGAAACACACTATAAATGAAACCTACTTTACTGATTTTAGCAGCCGGAATGGCTAGCCGATATGGAAGTATGAAACAAACCGATGGTTTTGGCCCTAACGGGGAAACTATTATCGACTATTCTATTTATGATGCCATTAAAGCCGGTTTTGGCAAGGTAGTATTCATTATCCGCGAGGAGTTTGCCGAAAACTTCAAAGCTATTTTCGAGCCCAAATTAAAAGGCAAGATCGAAACCGATTACGTATATCAATCGTATGATTTAAAACCTTATGGCATAAACCAACATATAGAACGCTCAAAACCCTGGGGAACGGCCCATGCGGTATTAGCGGCCAGTGAGGCCATCCATGAACCTTTCTGCGTAATCAATGCCGATGATTTTTACGGGCAGGAAGCCTATCAGAAAATGGTCGACTTTTTAACTACCGAAGCCAGCGATGAGCGTTTTTCCATGGTGGGTTACCAAATAGACAAAACCTTATCTGATTACGGATCCGTTTCCCGCGGCGTATGCCAGGTAGATGCCCAAGGCAATCTGAGCGATATCCATGAACGCACCAAAGTGTATTTTACCAACAATGGCGAGGGAGTGGCTTACGAAGAAGATGGTCAGGAATTTGCCTTGGATCCACATTCCCGCGTTTCGATGAATTTCTGGGGCTTCACCCCAAAAGTGTTCGAGCTTTCTAAACAAATGTTTAAAGAGTTTGCCCTGGCCAATGCCGAAAATCCGAAATCCGAATTCTTCATTCCATTAGTAGCCGAAGAGTTGATTCAAAAAAAGCTGGCTAGTTTTAAAGTGATCCCTACCCAAAGCCAATGGTTTGGCGTAACTTATAAGGAGGATAAACCCATTGTGCAGGAAAGCATTGACAAGTTGGTATCCAGCGGCGAATACCCGGAAAATTTATGGGATTAACCCAGTTCTAGATACCGATAATTAAAAAAATCCCTGAGCAAGAAATTGTTCAGGGATTTTTGTTTTTTAAGCGTGGACACAAGAAAGAACGTACTGATTTAATAGGCTCTACTTTCACACGCGGCACGCGTGCGCTAGCAGGGAGCCAGGGAGGAAGATCGAGATTTTAATTATCTAATTGTTAACAAACCGGTTGCCTCTAAATTTCCCTCCCGGCTAATTAATCTAATCTTATAGTCGCTTGGACTCAGAACAAGCCTAGTATCATTTCCTATTACAATTTGATCAATCGGTATTTCATTATACTCTGCTTCTTTTCTTAATACTTGCAGTAAATAACCTTTATACTTCTGTAGCTCATTTGGCACCTTGATAAAAGAATAATTTTCTTTATTCAATAGCCATAAAGGCCGATTATATTTATAAATAGTAGGAGGATGATAAATCTGAATATCTATACCCTGGCTATTTACAGGATCTATTAATGGTTTACTGTTGCTATCCAAGACTACTATTGGATCAGAAAATGTAAAATTATTTTTGACATGCTTATAATAAGAGTGAAGTTTATCATCGCTTAATTCGACCATGGTAACTTGATCGACCGTTAAAATATCTTGCCTAATCAGGGCTTTTAATTGAGCCCCCATTGGTATATATGGATCACCTCCTTCTTTGGAAATATGACTATATCCTGCGTGAATTATAACTTTACCAACCGTATCCTTTTGTAAAGTGCTCTTGTAAATATTTAAAGCCTGATCCCTATCCCTTATGGTACCACCTTCGCTACCCTTAGTTTCATATGGAACAAGTTGATACCCCATTTTTAGAGCATCTCTAACTAATGCACTAAATACCGGATCTTTTAAGTAATATCCAGTATGTATATTGGGTGAACCTCTGGCAATAAGTTCTAAATCATCATACCCTAAGTCTTCTAATGCTAAATATCGATAACCTTGCTCCCATAAAGGTTTCAATAATGAATGAGTAAAAGCACGGTTTTGTGAGCTATAATGAGCCTCATTTATTAATAAAAAATGAAAATTTTTGGATTGCTCTAATATAACTGATCTTGCATCGGCCGCCTTTGAAGAATTAAATACATGATCCAGGCTTGGCGGGCTTAAGAGACTCAACATCTGCGATGCTTTCAACTTATCCTCAAGGCTAAACCCCGAATCTTTTGATATAAATTCCAGGTTTGCCTTTATAGAATCAAGTTGAGCCGTGTTTATAGCAATTGATAAGGATGATTTATTTTTTTTACCAGCAAACAGAACCGCATGCTTATAATCTCCATAAATATTAGATAAAACAGCATTAAACTCATGGTTACTAGCAGTATCAATGTTGCAATATTGGGAAAACAGTAAATCGTACTTTTTAATATTAGCGGGTGCAGTTTTCAAGTAATAAGAATTACATGATTGAAATAAAACAGTAAAAAGTAAAAGAAAATACTTAATTCCAAGTTGCCGTATATGGATCATAACTGCATTTTAAGGTTAGAAAACTTATTACTTTCACCTTCTCTTCGGAATTTGCCAATTCCGAAATCCTATCTCTGTTGAACCGTACAAACCATACTTTCAAGATAGAAAATTAAATTAAAAGATAGAAACGATTGCAAATCCTATGATACTTCGGAATTACAAATTCAGGAGAGCTGTGGTCCGCCTTGCTCAGATCCGATTTTCACTCAAAAACCAGCGCAAACAAAAAGCCCTGAACCATCTGGTTCAGGGCTTTTTCCTATTATAATAAAGAAGATTACTTAGTATCGTCTTTTACTTCTTCAAAGTCTACATCGGTAACTGCATCGCCAGAATCTCCGGCAGGAGCACCTTCAGCATGTGGCTGAGCCTCTGCACCTGCTTCTTGAGTAGCTTTATACATCTCTTCAGAAGCAACATTCCAAGCGTTCTGCAATTCCGTTTGAGCGGCCTCAATGGCAGCGAAATTTTTAGAAGCATGGGCTTCTTTCAACTTTTTCAAACCTTCTTCAATTGGCGCTTTTTTATCCGCAGAGATCTTATCACCATATTCTTTCAACTGTTTCTCAGTTGAGAAGATCAAAGCATCAGCAGCGTTCAATTTCTCGATTTCTTCTTTTGCTTTTTTGTCTGATTCGGCATTGGCTTCTGCTTCCTCTTTCATTTTTTTGATTTCTTCATCTGTTAAGCCAGAAGAAGCTTCGATACGGATTTTTTGCTCCTTACCAGTTGCTTTATCTTTTGCAGCAACGTGTAAGATACCGTTGGCATCGATATCAAAAGTTACTTCAATTTGAGGAATACCTCTTGGTGCAGGTGGAAGTCCATCTAAGTGGAAGCGGCCAATAGTACGGTTTTGAGTAGCCATTGGACGTTCACCTTGCAAAATATGAATCTCCACGGAAGGCTGGTTATCAGAAGCGGTAGAAAACACTTCGGATTTTTTGGTTGGAATGGTTGTATTAGCATCAATCAGCTTGGTCATTACACCACCCATAGTTTCAATACCTAAAGAAAGTGGAGTAACATCCAACAACAATACATCCTTCACTTCGCCGGTTAATACACCGCCTTGAATAGCTGCACCGATAGCAACAACCTCATCCGGGTTAACACCTTTAGATGGCTCTTTTCCGAAAAATGCTTTCACAGCTTCTTGAATTGCCGGGATACGGGTAGAACCACCTACCAGAATAACCTCATCAATATCAGCAGTTGTTAATCCGGCATTTTTCAGAGCTGTTCTACAAGGCTCAATGGTACGTTTGATCAAACTGTCGGTTAACTGCTCAAATTTGGCACGGGTTAAGGTTTTAACCAGGTGTTTAGGCATACCGTCGCCGGCAGAAATATAAGGCAGGTTAATTTCAGTTTGAGAAGTGCTTGACAGTTCAATTTTAGCTTTTTCAGCCGCTTCTTTTAAGCGCTGTAAAGCCATTGGATCTTTACGCAGGTCAATTCCTTCATTGCTTTTAAATTCTTCTGCCAGCCAGTCTATAACTACGGCATCAAAGTCGTCTCCACCTAAGTGAGTATCACCATCAGTAGATTTTACTTCAAATACGCCATCGCCAAGCTCTAACACAGATACGTCATGAGTACCACCACCGCAGTCAAACACAGCGATTTTCATATCGCGATGTGCTTTATCCAAACCGTAGGCCAAAGCTGCTGCAGTAGGCTCATTAATGATACGGCTAACTTTTAAACCGGCAATTTCTCCGGCCTCTTTAGTAGCCTGACGCTGAGAATCGTTAAAATACGCCGGAACGGTAATTACCGCTTCAGTAACCTCATGCCCTAAAAAGTCTTCGGCAGTTTTTTTCATTTTCTGCAAAACCATGGCAGAAATTTCCTGAGGTGTGTATTTACGATCGTCAATTTCTACTCTTGGAGTATTATTATCGCCTTTTACGACTTTGTATGGAACACGGGCCATCTCTTTTTGCACCTCATCAAAGCTGTTACCCATGAAGCGTTTAATAGAAGATATGGTTTTGGTAGGGTTAGTGATAGCCTGACGTTTGGCAGGATCGCCCACTTTACGCTCACCATTTTCTACAAAAGCTACAATGGAAGGAGTTGTACGCTTACCTTCACTGTTGGCAATAACAACAGGCTCATTGCCTTCCATTACCGCCACGCAGGAGTTTGTAGTTCCTAAGTCAATTCCAATGATTTTTGACATGTTGATATATTTTACTTTATAAATTTTAATTCAATACCAATTCAGTTTATCAAGTCGTGTGCCAAGTGATTTTCTATACAGCTTTGACATGATTTCATCGAAAACCTGTCTTATTTTACTCTTTTTCAAAATGACAGGATGGCAGAGATGCTGAATTTTAATCGCGTCAATGCCAAGTTTATGGTTAATTTGATGGATGTGTGGATGTGTTAATTTGTTGAACCGATAAAATAGTGTTGATTGGGTTAATTGGTTAAACGCCCTCCTCCTTTTTATCGACAAAGAAATTCGTGTGAATTAGCGTAATTCGTGCAATTCGTGTTATTATTTTTCCGTGTGGATTAGCCCAATTCGTGTTATTATTTTTTTGAAAAGCAGGGACTCTCGCTTGTCGCTACCGATAGTCCCGCTATCCGCTGCAAGTTTTGCCCTGCGGGACAAAAGCTTTACGCTGCTATCGGGTTTAGAAGGCAATACTTGTAGTTCTTCTGTCGTAATAACAGCATCTGCTCCTCCGGAAATGAACTCGTCAAATCCTCAGTTCCTACATCCTTCTATCCTAAAATCCAACGAATCCTAATTCAGACAACTTAATTTGGTATACGTGCTTCATCCAACAAATCCTAAATTAAAAAAGGGCTATCTCAAAATAGAGATAGCCCTTTTTCATATTGTTAAAGCAAATATTATTCGCCTTTTTCGTTAGACTCTTCTGCAGAGGTTTCTGCCGCAGTTTCTTCTTTCACTTCAGCTTGAGGAGCCTCAGTTGCTTTTTTAGCTTTTGAACCGCGACGACGAGTTGTTTTCTTTTCAACAACAGCCTGCCCTGAAGTGTATACTTCGTTATAATCTACTAACTCAATTAAAGCCATGGAAGCGTTATCGCCTAAACGATTGCCTAACTTAATAATACGAGTATAACCACCTGGACGATTAGCTACTTTAGCAGCAACCTCGCGGAACAGAATAGTTACCACTTCTTTATCTTTTAAGTAGCTGAAAGCTGTACGGCGAGAGTGAGTAGTATCATTTTTTGATTTAGTAATCAAAGGCTCTACAAACATGCGCAATGCTTTTGCCTTAGCCAAGGTAGTAGTAATACGCTTGTGCAGGATAAGCGAAGAGGCCATGTTAGAAAGCATCGATTTACGATGGCTATCGGTGCGGCCCAGATGATTGATTTTTTTTCCGTGTCTCATTGTTTTGTTGTTTTTGCACGTGCATACCGTCGGTCTATACCCAAAATCGGGGACCGGGAATTATGCTTTCGCTTATTATTCTTCGTCTAATTTAAATTTGGAAAGGTTCATCCCGAAAGATAGTCCTTTAGATTTTACTAACTCCTGGATCTCAGTTAAAGATTTTTTACCGAAGTTTCTGAACTTTAACATATCAGCCACATCGTAAGAAACCAGATCAGCCAGGGAACGGATATCGGCCGCTTTTAAGCAGTTTAATGCCCGTACAGAAAGATCCAGATCCACTAATTCCATTTTCAGAACTTTGCGCATATGCAAAATTTCTTCGTCCACTTCTTTAGTTTCTTCTTTAGCCTGAGATTCAAACATGATATTCTCATCAGAGAACAGCATGAAGTGATGAATCAGGATTTTGGCAGCTTCTTTCAAAGCGTCTTCAGGATGGATGGAACCATCGGTAGAAATATCCAGGATCAACTTCTCGTAGTCGGTTTTTTGCTCAACCCGGAAGTTTTCAATGGTATATTTCACGTTTTTAATCGGGGTATAGATAGAGTCAATTGCGATAACTCCAACTACAGCTTCAGGATTTTTATTTTCTTCGGCGGCAATATATCCCCGGCCTTTATTTACTGTTAGCTCAATTTCCAGAGTAACAGAAGACTCCATATTGCAGATCACCATATCTGGATTCAGAACGGTGAAATTATTTGAAAATCTGGTAATATCTCCGGCAGTGAATTTATCCTGGCCATTAATGATGACAAAGATCTTTTCAGAATCGCCTGAGTCACCAGTCTTCTTGAAACGTACTTGTTTCAAATTAAGAATGATCTCCGTTACATCTTCTACCACACCTTTGATGGTTGAAAACTCATGAGAAACACCTGAAAAGCGAACTGAAGTTATTGCATAACCTTCCAGCGAAGATAAAAGGATTCTACGCAAAGCATTACCAATAGTAACTCCAAATCCTGGCTCTAAAGGCCTGAATTCAAATGTTCCGTCGAAATCCGTAGATTTCTGCATGATAACTTTATCAGGTTTCTGAAATGCTAAAATTGCCATTTATATATTGCTAATTTTTATGTTTAAATATAAACTAAGACCGGGCAGCTTTTACAAGCGCCCGACCGATTATTTAGAGTACAACTCGACGATAAGGGTTTCCTTGATATTTTCAGGAATATCCTCGCGAGATGGATAATTCAGGAATTTACCGCTCAATGCGTTGCTATCCCACTCTAACCAATTGTATTTGTTGATCGCTTTTCCAGCTACAGAATTAGTAATGGCTTCTAATGATTTAGAGCGCTCACGTACGGCAATAACATCTCCAGCACGTAATGAGTAAGAGGCAATATTTACCACTTCGCCATTAACCGTGATATGCTTATGACCTACCAACTGACGGGCAGCCGCACGGCTTGGAGCAATGCCTAAACGATAAACTACGTTATCTAAACGAGCTTCTAACAATTGTAAAAAGTTATCACCAGCTACTCCACCTTTAGCGGAAGCTTTTTTGAATAAGTTTTCAAATTGACGCTCCAGCATACCATAAGTATATTTCACTTTTTGTTTTTCAGTTAACTGAAGTGAATACTCGGACTGCTTACCTCTCCTTCTGGAGTTTCCGTGCATCCCTGGGGGATAATTTTTTCTTTCTAATGCCTTATCAGGGCCAAAAATAGCTTCTCTGAATCTACGGGCAATTTTGGACTTTGGTCCGGTATATCTAGCCATGTTGTTGGTTTTTAAAGTATCATGCAGCCTTACGCGTGCAGAATCTTAGCTTTAAAACTGTTGTTAATTAAACTCTTCTTCTTTTTGGAGGACGGCAACCGTTGTGCGGAAGCGGAGTAATGTCCTTAATTGTAGTTACCTCAATACCTGAAGTTTGCAGGGTACGGATCGCTGATTCACGACCAGAACCTGGTCCTTTTACAAATACTTCTACTTTACGCAAACCTAAATCGTGAGCTACTTTTGCACAATCGGCAGCAGCTTGTCCGGCAGCGTAAGGAGTATTTTTCTTAGAACCTTTGAAACCCATTTTACCGGCAGATGACCAAGAAATGGTTTGACCCTGGGTATTGGTTAAGGTAATAATGATGTTATTAAAGGTAGCGTTAACATGTGCTTCGCCAACCGGCTCCACAACAACGATACGTTTTTTGGTTACTTTTTTAGTTTTAGCCATTATCTTTTGTAGTTATTGGGTTATCTGTTTCTGAATTATAAATCCAGAACCGGATAACTAATTACTTAAGCTGTTCTTATTTAGTAGCTTTCTTTTTGTTAGCAACTGTTTTCCGTTTACCCTTACGAGTACGTGAGTTGTTCTTGGTGCGCTGACCACGAACCGGTAAACCTTTACGATGGCGTAAACCACGATAACATCCAATATCCATTAAACGCTTAATGTTTAATTGAACCTCAGAACGTAAAGCTCCCTCTACTTTAATTTCGTCGCCTATTAAGCCACGAATTGCTGCTAACTGATCATCGGTCCATTCCTGTACTTTTACATCGTAGCTAATACCTGCTGTATCTAAGATACGTTGAGCGGTTGCTCTACCGATACCGAAAATGTAAGTAAGTCCGATTTCTCCTCTTTTGTTTCTTGGTAAATCAATACCTGCTATCCTTGCCATATTTCTATTGTGATTGAACGACTGAATGAATGATATTGAATGTTTTCACTCATTCAAGCTTCATTCCTTCAATAATTTTTAACCCTGACGTTGTTTATACTTTGGATTTTTTTTGTTGATTACAAAAAGTTTTCCCTTACGGCGAATGATCTTACAATCAGCGCTACGTTTTTTGATGGATGCTCTAACTTTCATCTTATTTATATCTATAAGTTATTCTGCCTTTGGATAAATCATAGGGAGACATTTCTAACTTTACTTTATCACCTGGTAAAATTTTGATGTAGTGCATCCGCATTTTACCGGAAATATGTGCAATAATTTCGTGTCCATTTTCTAATTCCACCCGAAACATCGCGTTAGATAACGCTTCTCTAATAACTCCGTCTTGCTCTATTGAAGCCTGTTTGGCCATATATTATCTTGATTTTTACTCAATTACCCAAGGGCAAACCGTCCTTAATGGGGACGCAAAATTAAATAAAAATTTTTACTTTTTATTGTTTTTGTTTTAAAACTTCTTCTACAAAGCTAAATGTAGAAAGCACATCGGCCTGGTTCTTTTTAATGGCTACCGTATGCTCAAAATGAGCAGAAGGTTTTCCATCTATGGTACTTACGGTCCATCCGTCTTTCCAAAACTTTACACCGGCTTTGCCTGCATTAATCATAGGTTCTATGGCAATAACCATTCCTTCTTCCAGCTTAGTACCTGAACCACGTTTGCCGTAATTAGGTACTTCTGGCTTTTCATGAAGCTGAATGCCCACACCATGCCCTACCAGCTCTTTAACTACACCGTAACCATGCTTTTCGGCATGTTCTTGTACTGCGTAACCAATATCGCCTACACGCATGCCAGCCACTGCTTTTTGAACACCCAGGTCCAGACACTCTTTAGTCACCTCCAGCAGATTGAGAGTTTCAGGATCTACTTCGCCAATGGCAAAAGTATAAGCCGAATCACCAAAATACTTATTGAGAATAACCCCGCAGTCTACCGAGATGATATCTCCATCTTGAAGTTCATGATTTCCGGGGAAACCATGAACTACCTGATCATTCATTGAAATGCAGAGCGAATAAGGGAATCCATTGTAATTCAAAAACGCTGGAATTCCTCCGCTATCGCGGATAAAAGTTTCAGCCAGATTATTCAACGCCAGGGTTGTAATTCCCGGCCGGATTACCCGAGCCACTTCTGCAAGTGTTTTGGAAACAATCAAAGAACTTTCTCTTATCAGTTCTATCTCTTCGACAGACTTGTAATAAATTTTAGACATGTTCTTTAAATTACTGAACCGCCCGCTGCAACTGGTGTACGACCTTTAATTCTGCCGGTCTTCATTAATCCATCATAATGACGCATTAATAAATGACTTTCTATTTGCTGTAAAGTATCCAACACTACACCCACTAAAATCAATAAGGAAGTACCGCCGTAAAAATGGGCAAACTGGCTATTCACACCTAAGATTATTGCCAATGAAGGCATAATGGCGATGATAGCAAGGAATATTGATCCAGGTAAAGTAATTTTAGATATTACTGCGTCGATATAATCGCCTGTAGTTTTACCAGGTTTTACGCCAGGGATAAATCCGCCATTCTTTTTCATATCGTCAGACATTTGTACGGGATTAACCGTAATAGCCGTATAGAAAAAGGTAAAGGCAATAATCATGAAAGCGAAAGTCAGGTTATACGTCAAAGAAGTATAATCGCTGAAAGAAGCTAAAAATGATGATTGCATATTGGGGAAAAATGACCCAACGGTAGCTGGAATAAACATAATTGCCTGAGCAAAAATGATTGGCATTACACCGGCCGCATTTACTTTTAATGGAATGTACTGACGTACTCCTCCGTATTGCTTGTTACCTACAATTTTTTTGGCGTACTGAACCGGAATTTTCCGAACCCCCTGAACAATCAGGATGGTAAACATTACTACTACAAACAAAGCGGCAATTTCCACAATAAAAGGAATCAGACCACCTTGCCCACCCATTCTGGAAGCAAACTCAGAGCTGATTCCAAAAGGTAATTGAGCAATAATACCCACCATAATAATCAAAGAGATACCGTTACCAATTCCTTTGTCGGTTATTTTCTCACCCAACCACATCACAAAGAGGGTTCCGGCGGTTAAAATAAACATACAAGAAATGGTAAATAAAGGTTCAGCCATTAAACGGGCATCAGGGCTGATTTGTGAGCGCACATAACCTACTGCCTGAAGGGCAGTAATAATAATGGTTAAGTAACGAGTTATTTGATTGATTTTCTTACGACCGCTTTCACCCTCTTTCTGCATTTTCTGGAAGTAAGGAACCGCAATACCTAATAACTGCACTACAATGGAAGCAGAAATATAAGGCATTACACCCAATGCAAATATTGAGGCTCTGGAAAAAGATCCTCCCGCAAACATATTCAACAATCCTAATAAGCCTTCTTTAGCTTCAGAATGCAGAGTAGCATGATTTACACCAGGCAATACGATAAATGAACCTATTCTGTAAATTAAAAGACATAAGAGCGTGAATAAAATTCTTGCTCTTAGGTCTTCAATTTTCCAGATATTGGATAAAGTTGTGAACAGCTTCTTCATGTATTTATTACAATTTAACTATTGCACCACCAACTGCCTCAATTGCTTTTTGAGCCGTTGCTGAAAATGCATGAGCTGTAACTTCTAATTTAGCTTTGATCTCACCACGACCTAATACTTTGATCAGACCATTTTTAGATACTAAGCCATGTTGTTTAAAGGTATCGAAATCAATCGCTGTTAAGTTGAACTTTTCAGCCAATGCCTGAATAGCATCCAAATTAACGGATACATACTCTACGCGGTTAATTGACTTAAATCCAACTTTAGGTACGCGGCGTTGTAAAGGCATTTGACCACCTTCAAAACCAACTTTGCTGCTGTAACCAGAGCGAGATCCGGCACCTTTATGACCACGGGTTGAAGTACCTCCACGGCCAGAACCGGTACCACGACCGATACGTTTTCTATTTTTTGTTGAACCTTCTGCAGGTTTTAAGTTACTTAAGTTCATGATTAGATACTTTCTACTGCTACTAAATGATTAACTTTTCTAACCATCCCGATAATAGCCGGGTTGGCTTCAACCTCCACAGAGTGATTTATTTTTTTTAAACCTAAAGCCTGGATGGTTCTTTTTTGGCGCTCGTTTCTATCGATAACGCTTTTAATTTGAGTGATTTTTATCTTGGCCATTGTTGCTTATCCGTTAAAAACTTTCTTTAAATCAACGCCACGGTGCTGAGCTACTGTATAGGCATCACGCATTTGTGACAAAGCTAATACAGTGGCTTTAACCACGTTATGGGGGTTAGAAGATCCTTTAGATTTTGCCAATACGTTATGGATACCGGCACTTTCTAATACGGCACGCATAGCACCTCCGGCAATTACACCGGTACCGTTAGCGGCAGGTTTAATAAACACATTGCCACCAGAATATTTTCCAACTTGCTCATGAGGTACGGTTCCGTTAATTACCGGAACTTTCACCAAATTTTTCTTTGCATCATCAACACCTTTGGCAATCGCCTCAGTTACCTCTTTGGCTTTACCTAAGCCGTAACCTACTACGCCATTTTCATCACCTACAACTACGATGGCTGAAAAGCTGAAGGTACGTCCACCTTTGGTAACTTTAGCAACACGCTGGATGCTCACTAAGCGATCTTTTAATTCGATTTCGCTTGTTTTAACTCTTTTTATATTGATAGTTGACATCTCTGTTTCAGATTAAAATATTAAACCAGCTTCACGGGCACCATCAGCTAATGATTTTACACGTCCATGGTATAAATAACCATTCCGGTCAAAAACCACTTGATTTACACCGGCTGCTATTGCTTTCTCACCGATAACCTTACCTACGGCTTTAGACTGTTCGATTTTGGTTCCGTTAGCCGTAAAATCTTTTGCTAAAGATGATGCTGAAACCAAGGTTTTACCGCTGTTATCATCGATAATTTGTGCGTAAATTCCTTTGTTGCTTCTGTATACAGATAGACGGGGGCGTTCAGCAGTTCCAGATAATCTTTTTCTGATCCCCTTTTTAATTCGCTCTCTGCGAGATAATTTAATTCCTGCCATGATGATTATTTTTTAGCTGCTGATTTACCGGCCTTCTTTCTTAACTCTTCGCCAACAAACTTGATACCTTTACCTTTGTAAGGCTCTGGTTTACGTAATGAGCGGATTTTGGCGGCTACCTGTCCTAACAATTGCTTGTCGGTACTTTCTAAGATAATGGTTGGGTTTTTACCTTTATCAGAAGTAGTAGTAACCGAAATTTCTTTAGGTAATTCAAACACATAATGGTGAGAGTATCCTAAAACCAGATCCAGGGTATTTCCTGTATTGCTGGCACGGAATCCCACACCCACTAATTCTTGTTGTGATTTATATCCCTGGGTTACACCAATCACCATATTGTTGATCAATGAACGGTATAAACCATGCAGGGCTTTGTGCTTTTTTTGCTCTGATGGGCGTACTACTGTAAGAACACCATCTTCTTGAGCAATGGTCATATCGGCATCAACTTGTTGACTTAATTCGCCTTTTGGACCTTTAACGGTTACCAGGTTGCTGTCTGAAACAGTAACGGTAACTCCTTGGGGAATACTAATTGGGGCTTTTCCTATTCTTGACATTGTTCTATCCTCCGATTAATAAACATAACATAAAACTTCGCCACCAATGTTCAAGTTTCTGGCTTCTTTATCGGTCATTACACCTTTAGAAGTAGAAAGGATAGCGATCCCTAAACCATTTAATACGCGTGGCATGCTAGTAACGCCTGCATATTTTCTTAAACCAGGTTTACTGATACGAGTAATCGTACGTATAGCAGGTATTTTAGTTATGGGGTTATACTTCAGTGCAATTTTAATGGTTCCCTGCGCATCGGTATCCTCAAACTTATAATTTGTGATGTAACCTTTATCAAAAAGAACTTTAGTAATTTCTTTCTTCAGGTTTGATGCAGGAATTTCAACAACCCGGTGGTTGGCCTTAATGGCATTCCTTACTCTAGTAAGATAATCTGCTATTGGATCTGTATTCATTTTGTTGTTTTATGACGGTGGTTTCCTTCCTGGTTTATTCCAGAACGACCTTCCATCGGTTAATTTAATTGAAAAAAATCAAAAAGTTAAAATTCAAAAATAATCACATAGATATGAAAATTTCTGAATTTTAATTTTTGATTTCTGTTTTACCAGCTTGCTTTTTTAACACCGGGGATTTTTCCGGCCAGCGCCATTTCACGGAATGTTACCCGCGAAATACCAAACTGACGCATGTATCCGCGTGGGCGACCGGATAATTTACAACGGTTGTGTAAACGTACCGGAGATGCGTTTTTAGGTAATTTATCTAATGCTTCGTAATCACCAGCGGCTTTCAGGGCTGCTCTTTTATCAGCGTACTTGGCAACTAATCTGGCACGTTTTACGTCGCGTGCTTTTACACCTTCTTTAGCCATTATTGATTTGTATTTTGATTTTTAAATGGTAAACCAAACTGCTTCAGTAACTCTAATGCTTCCACATCGGTTTTAGCTGTGGTTACAAAGGTAATATCCATTCCCATGATTTTGTTAATCTGATCGATATTAATTTCAGGGAAGATGATCTGCTCTGTAACACCCAGGGTATAGTTTCCGTGTCCGTCAAAACCTTTATCGTTAATTCCTTTAAAGTCACGGATACGTGGTAAAGCTACGGCGATTAAGCGGTCTAAGAACTCATACATTTGGTTATCGCGTAAAGTTACACGTACACCAATAGGCATACCTTTACGTAATTTAAAGTTTGAGATATCTTTTTTAGACCGGGTACCTACAGCCTGCTGACCGGTAATGGTAGTTATTTCTTTGATTGAGTTATCAATCAATTTCTTATCAGTAACTGCTGCGCCAATACCTTGGTTAATAGCAATTTTCTGTAAGCGTGGAACCTGCATAACGCTTTTGTATTGGAATTTTTCCTTTAAAGCGCTAACGATTTCCTCAGTATATTTTGATTTTAATCTTGGTGCGTAAGCCATTACTTAATTTCCTCCCCAGATTTTTTAGCGATACGAACTGATTTGCCTTCTGCATTCTTTTGTTTTCCAACACGGGTAGGTTTGCCGGTTTTGGCATCTACTACCATCAGGTTAGAAACATGCAGGGCAGCTTCTTTTTTAACGATTCCTCCGTTAGGATTGGCTGCATTAGGTTTTGTGTGGCGAGATACCATATTGGCACCTTCCACTATAGCTCTGTTTTCGTGCAACAGGACTTCTAAAACCTTGCCTTGTGTACCTTTAGAGTCACCGGCGATCACCTGTACCAGGTCGCCTTTGCGAATCTTCAACTTAGGTTGTGTGTTCATTTTCTTTTTCATCTTACAAAACCTCCGGTGCTAATGATACAATTTTCATGAATTGCTTTTCACGCAACTCTCTGGCAACGGGGCCGAAGATACGCGTTCCACGCGGCTCGTCTTGTGCGTTTAACAATACGGCGGCGTTATCGTCAAAGCGGATATAAGATCCGTCTTTACGTCTGATTTCTTTCTTTGTTCTCACAACAACTGCCTTAGAGACAGTTCCTTTTTTGATGTTCCCTGATGGAAGCGCACTTTTTACAGTAACAACAATTTTGTCACCTATGGATGCATAGCGCTTGCCGGTACCACCTAAAACACGGATTACTAAAACTTCTTTAGCTCCACTGTTGTCAGCAACATTCAGTCTTGATTCCTGTTGTACCATGTTACTTAGCTCTTTCTATAATTTCCACTAATCTCCAGTTCTTGGTCTTACTCAGCGGACGAGTTTCCATAATTAACACTGTATCTCCGATACCGCAAGTGTTAGTCTCGTCATGAGCCATAAATTTGGTAGTTTTCTTTACGAACTTACCATAAATCGGGTGTTTCACTTTCCGCTCTACAGCAACTACGATAGATTTATCCATCTTGTTGCTTACTACTAACCCGGTCCGTGTTTTTCTTAATTTTCTTTCCATTTTGGACTCTTAATTTATTCAGAAGCGGACTCTGGCGTAGCAGAAGCTTTTTCTTCCGCCTTGCGCTTAGTCAATTCTGTGTTTAAACGTGCAACATCTTTTCTGATTTTGTTCATCCGGATAGGATTTTCAATTGCAGAAACAGTATGCGCAAATTTTAATTTAGTGAGATTAGCTTTCTCTTCATTAATTCGGGCTACAATTTCTTCTGTTGTTAGCTCCAATATTTCTGAGTTCTTCATTGTTCCTTATAATATTTGGTTGCAAGTTTTAAGCGTAAGTTCTTAAAACTCACAACTCCAAACTCAAATTGTTTTATGCTTCTACGTAATCTCTACGCATCACGAATTTAGTTTGCACAGGCAATTTTTGAGCCGCCAAGCGTAAGGCTTCTTTAGCCACTTCTAAAGGTACTCCTTCGGCTTCAAAAAGCATTCTTCCCGGACGCACTACTGCTACCCAGTATTCTGGGGCACCTTTACCTTTACCCATCCGCACCTCGGCTGGTTTTTTGGTAACGGGTTTATCAGGGAAAATGCGGATCCAAACCTGTCCTTCACGTTTCATAAAGCGGGTTACCGCAATACGGGCAGCTTCGATTTGGCGGCTGGTAATCCAGGCCTCTTCTAATGATTTGATACCGAAAGAACCAAATGCAAGTTCAGCACCACGGGTGGCTAAACCTTTCATTCTGCCCTTCTGCATCTTTCTGAACTTCGTTCTCTTTGGTTGTAACATGTTCGTATATTTTTATCGAAAAACGATGTCTAAAACTTAATTATTTCTTTCCTTTAAAACCGGCTCCGCCACGGTTTTGACCCGAACCGCCACGGTTTTGACCTGCACCACCGCGGTTTTGACCGCCACGGCCTTGACCACCGCCACGGTTATCGCTGCGTCTGCTGTCGCCACCGGCACGTCTGTCTGGACCTGCACCACGTCTTTCGCCATAAGGAGCCTGACCTTCGCCTCTAGTTTTTACGCCAGAAGTTTGACCAATGTTTGGAGACAGATCGCGTTTGCCATAGACCTCACCTTTGCAAATCCATACTTTGATACCGATTTTACCGTAAGTAGTTAAAGCTTCTGCTAAAGCATAATCAATATCAGCACGGAAAGTATGCAGAGGAATTCTTCCTTCTTTATACTGCTCGGTACGGGCCATCTCGGCACCACCTAAACGGCCAGAGCACATAATTTTAATACCTTCTGCTCCCATACGCATGGTTGACGCGATAGAAGTTTTCATGGCACGACGGAAAGAAATACGGGCTTCTAATTGCTTAGCAATTCCCTCGCCTACTAACTGAGCATCTAACTCAGGACGTTTGATCTCAAAAATATTGATCTGTACGTCTTTCTTAGTCAGTTTTTTTAACTCTTCTTTGATTTTATCTACTTCCTGGCCACCTTTACCAATTACAATACCCGGACGGGCCGTGTGAATGGTGATGGTGATGCGTTTCAAAGTACGTTCGATAACAACTTTTGAAATGCCTCCTTTTGAAATACGAGCGGCCAGGTATTTTCTGATTTTTTCGTCCTCAACTAATTTATCGGAGTAGTCATTGCCACCGAACCAATTAGAATCCCAACCTTTGATGATACCTAATCTGGCACCTATTGGATGTGCTTTTTGTCCCATTTCCTTAGTTAGCTTTTGGTTCTATATTCTTACTGTCAACTACCAAAGTTACGTGGTTAGAACGCTTACGAATCCTGTGTCCACGGCCTTGAGGCGCTGGTCTTAATCTTTTCAACTGACGTCCACCATCAACGGTAGCTGTTTTTACAAACAGTTCACTGTCTTCAGGGCGTTGGCCTTCGTTTTTGGCCTCCCAGTTTTTAATGGCTGATAATAAAAGCTTCTCTACTTTTATAGCAGCCTCTTTATTCGTATACTTTAAAATGTATAACGCTTTCTCTACACGCTCACCACGAATCAGGTCAACAACCAGTCGCATTTTACGAGGTGAGGTAGGGCAATTGTTTAATTTTGCTACTGCTTCCATGCTTATTTTTTCTTATCAGAATGACCTCTAAATGTTCTGGTTGGTGAAAACTCACCGAGTTTGTGACCCACCATGTTCTCAGTTACATATACTGGAATAAACTTATTTCCATTATGTACTGCGAAAGTGTGGCCTACGAAATCCGGAGAGATCATTGACCGGCGTGACCAGGTTTTGATCACTGATTTTTTATTCGTTTCATTCATCGTAGATACTTTCTTCTCTACGTTATGATCTATATAAGGTCCTTTTTTAATTGAACGAGCCATTATTTCTTCCTTCTCTCAATGATGTAACGATCAGATGCTTTCTTTTTGTCGCGGGTTTTGAAGCCTTTAGCCAATAAACCTTTTCTAGAGCGTGGGTGACCTCCAGAAGATCTACCTTCACCACCACCCATTGGGTGATCAACAGGGTTCATAGCCACACCACGAACACGTGGACGGATACCTAACCAGCGTTTTCTACCGGCTTTACCTAATACTTCGTTTGCTTTCTCAGCATTAGATACAGAACCGATTGTAGCCATACAGGTGGCCAAAATCATCCGAGTTTCGCCAGAAGGCATTTTGATAATTGCGTACTTGCCATCACGTGCAGATAATTGCGCATAAGTACCAGCACTGCGGGCAATAACGGCTCCCTGACCAGGATTTAATTCAATGTTGTGAATGATTGAACCCAGCGGGATGCTCTTTAAAGGCAATGAATTCCCTACTTCAGGGGCTACAGTATCACCAGAAATAATTTGCTGGCCTACTGTTAATCCTTCTGGAGCGATGATATAACGCTTCTCCCCATCTGCATAATGCAATAAGGCGATGCGTGCGCTCCGGTTTGGATCGTATTCAATTGTGGCAACAGTTGCGGGGATGTTGTTTTTATCGCGTTTAAAATCAATCAATCGGTATGACTTTTTATGTCCCCCACCGAGATAACGCATAGTCATTTTACCGGAATTATTTCTACCACCAGATTTCTTGATAGAAACAACTAACGATTTTTCTGGAACGTTGGTTGTTACATCAGAGAAAACTCCTCCTACTCTGAAACGAGTACCCGGGGTAACCGGTTTAAATCTTCTTACTGCCATGTCTTAATTAAATATTGCTATAAAAGTCAATAGTTTCACCTTCTTTAAGCGTTACCACCGCTTTTTTGTATTTGGCAATACGGCCAGATACCATACCGGTTTTGGTATTACGCGTTTTCATTTTTCCAACAACTACCATGGTATTGATAGCCTGGATGTTTACGCCATACATTTTCTCGATCGCTTCTTTGATCTGTAATTTGTTGGCTCTGTGATCTGCCTTAAATGAAAAACGATTCAGCTTTTCAGTTAATGAAGATGCTTTTTCTGTTAAAATAGGTTTCTTTAAAATTTCCATCTTACTTGGCGAATGCCTCCTCCAATGTTTTAACAGTTTCTGTAGTCAGCAATAAAGTACCTGCGTTTAATACATCATATGTATTCAACTCGGCAGCAGTAACCACTTTTGCTTTCTTAATATTCCTGCTTGATAAATAGATATTATTATTGGCAGCAGGCAATACTAATAACGTTTTGGCGTCAGATAAGTTAAGATCTGCTACTAATTTTGCGTAGTTTTTAGTTTTTACAGATTCGAAATTGAAATCTTCTAAAACTACGATGCTATTATCCTGTGCTTTATAAGTTAAGGCTGATTTACGAGCTAAAGATTTCAGCTTTTTGTTCAGCTTAAAGCTATAATCGCGTGGTTGAGGACCAAAAACACGGCCACCACCGTTAAATAAAGGCGATTTGATAGAACCTGCACGGGCACCACCTGTACCTTTTTGCTTATACAACTTGCGGGTTGAACCGGCAATTTCATTACGTTGCTTAGATTTGTGTGTACCTTGACGCTGATTAGCCAGATACTGCTTTACGTCTAAGTAAATTGCATGATCATTAGGCTCTACTGCGAAGATAGCATCAGGAAGTTGCACCTTGGCACCTGTTTCTTTGCCTGATATATTTTTTACGTTAACTTCCATTTCCTTATTTATCAACAATTACGTAAGAACCTTTAGCTCCCGGAATAGAACCGCTAACTACTAATAAATTTTGCTCTGGATACACTTTCAGAATTTCCAAGTTTTGGATTTTCACCCGGTCACCACCTGTACGACCTGCCATGCGCATTCCTTTGAATACACGCGAAGGCCATGAAGATGCTCCCAAGGAACCTGGAGCCCTTAAGCGGTTATGCTGACCGTGAGTTTGACCACCCACACCACCAAAGTTATGGCGCTTTACAACCCCTTGAAAACCTTTTCCTTTAGATGTTCCAACCACATCTACAAAATCGCCTTCGGCAAAGATTTCTACCGTCACGGTATCGCCCAGGTTTTTCTCATCCACAAACGTCTTAAACTCCACAAGTTTGCGCTTAGGAGTAGTGTCTGCTTTTGCGAAATGTCCCTTCAGAGCTCCGGAGGTATTTTTCTCTTTCTTTTCATCGAAAGCTAACTGAACGGCCGCGTAGCCGTCCCGCTCAACGGTGCGTAGCTGAGTTACTACGCAAGGACCAGCTTCGATCACTGTACAAGGGATATTCTTCCCCTCAGCATCGAAAATACTGGTCATTCCTACTTTTTTTCCAATAATTCCTGACATTTTCTATTAATTCAATTTGCGCCCATCGAAGCAGTAGGGCTTCGCTCAAGGCATAGTAAACCCCTTAAAGGGAGGGCAAAGATAGAAAGTCTTTATTAATTATCAAACACTTAGCAATTATTTTAGAAATTATTTCACGCTTATTTTTCCGGGAATTGAAAAAATCTTGCATCAAAACTTAAAAAAATCTTAAATAACTTTGGGCCATCTTAAAAGATAATTAGGAATTTATTACTAATTTTAGGACACTATTTTTATCTGCCTCTCCCCACAAAATTATTTATCAATCCACCTTATTAAAATGTATTTATTTTCCTTTGTTTGGCAGTTTTTTTGCACGAAACCATTGGATTTATAAACCATATTTTATAGGGTAAATTTTAACGATTTAACTAAACAATCTCCATGATTACACGTTTAAAACTCCATCTTACCATACTACTTATAGTTTTAAGTGGAAGTTGGACATTGATCCATGCCCAGGATTCTCTTCAAGTAACCGTACCCAGCACCCTGGCCGGCCAATACAATGATTTGATCCAAAAATCCAGGATTAATGAGCAGGGCTTTAAAATTATCAATCCGGCAAGGCTTAATGCCTTCCAGAAAAATTATATGGATTCCCTGCAATTTCACCAACGCATGTTAGCGGAAGCTCAAAACAAAATCGTTGCACAAAACAAACTAATCAGAACATTAAAGGATGATCTTTCTGCCAAAGAAGAAAGTCTTACAAAGTCTCAAAATGTAATTGATGAGATTAATGTATTGGGTATTCCCTTTCAAAAATCGACTTATAACTGGACTATGTGGGGTTTGGTTATTGGTCTGAGCCTGATTTTGGCCTTTAGTTTAATCCAAGCTATTAGCGCCCGCAAAGAAGCCAGCTACCGGATTAAGCTCTTCTCAGAACTATCTGAAGAGTTTCATGTATTTAAGGCAAAGGCTCATGAAAAAGAGATAAAACTTGCCCGCGAATTGCAAACCGAAAAAAACCGGGTGGACGAATTGCTGGGACGATAAACGTTGTCCGTCTATCGTTGTTCGTCCGGCGTTTTTCGTCTATCGTCCGGCGTTGTTCGGGAATGATCCGTTGGGGGAATATTTCACAGTGCTATAAAGACCCGTTAAATATTCCCCCATCCTTTTTATTTTTCCATTAAGACCGTACATTTAGAAAACTGGTAATTTTGCGGATTTTCGCTTACGCAGAAGGGAGTATTTTGCTCAAATAACCGGGCCAGTTTTTCTTTGAGAGATTCTAAGAATTGCTCTTTCTCAATAGCCAAAAATTCCTTATCCAGATTTAGTTTTTGAGATTTTTCCTTACCCGAATCATCCGCTACTTTTCTATACGAATTGAAATGAATTCCCTCGCCTTTCATCGTCCGGACAATGTATAAATTAGGCTCTACCTGTTTGATGTTTTTGGCCTGCTCAAAGATGTAAGTATAGAATAAGGTCTGCACCAGGGCTTTGTTCTGACTTTTTCCATGGGTATTGAAACAGTCCTCCATAGTTTTATAAATCAGTTTATCCGAACCGGTTTTGTAATCCACAATCCGGGTGGTGCCCTCGCTGTTTACATCCACGCGGTCTATAATTCCCTTGATCTGGATGCTCTGAAGCTGTCCTTCGGCATCGGTAAACTCAAACGGAATGATCAGCTCTTCTTCCATCTGTAAGATGGAAAACGGAGCACATTTTTCATCAAAATCTAAAATAATGGCCGCATATTCCTCTACAATAGCCGCGGCAACTTTTTGAACGCCAGTATAGCTTATTTTCTTACCTGGATTTCCCTCATGAAGCAGCTTGCTGAAATTTTGTTCGATCAAAGCATGGATATCCTTACGTTTTTCGGCAATCCGTTCTTTAGTGATATAGGGGTTTACCGCCTTTAATCCGGTATAAAAATCTTCCATAACGCCATGCAGCACCGTACCGATCTGGTTAGCTTCTACCGTTTCGCTCACTTCTTCCGGCTCTTTGATACCGGCCACATATTTAAAGAAGAAATCTGCAGGATTGCTGATATAGGTGGTTAATGCCGAAGCGGAAAGCGTTCTCCGGCCATTTAAGAAATCTTTCAGCACGGCCATTATTTCCGGAGTCTTCTCAATGCTAATGGTTTCGCTTTTTTCAGATTGAACCTCCAGTTTCTGCTCAAAGTACCGAAAATCGAAACCACTTTCGTATTCCAGTTGCTTTAAAAAGCGGCTGGGTTCGCCCGAATTGCTTTCGTCTGTCAGACTGTTATAAACCAGGCTGATCTTTTCGGCCCTTTGTATCAAGCGGTAGAACATGTAGGCGGAAATGGCATCCTGATTTTCTAAAACGGGTAAACCATAAACCCGGCGGATACTATCCGGAATAAAACTGTTCCCGATGGTAGTTTTAGGAACAATGCCATCGTTGAGCCCCAAAATGACCAGATTTTCAAAATCCAGACTGCGGGTTTCCAGCAAACCCATTACCTGTATTCCGCTCAGTGGATCTCCGCTTAAGGTCACAGAAATACTTTGCAGCGCTTTTTGAATCAGGGATATCACAAAACCAGCCTGCAATTCTTCCTGATGTTCCTGGCTGTAAGCGGCCAAAGTATCGTATAGCCGGTTTAGTTCGCGGATGGTTTTCACGAAGAGCTCCGCATCAATCTTTTTCAAACTGCCAGCATTCAGTTGTCTGCGTAAAATCGTTTCTAAAGTTAGTTTCAGGTTCTTAACAATCTCCAAAGGCTGCTCTGCTTTTTGGAAAAAATGGCTAAACAAACCCTTCTGCCCTAACAGCCTTTGTTGAGGCACCGCGGACAGTTGTTCTTTTACGCATGTCGCGAAAATTTTTGCCTTTATAGACTCACTTAACCCTGTTAAAGGATGGGTTAAAAACGCCTCCACACTTTTGTAGGGAATAACTACCTCCTTTTTGTCGCCTTCGGGTTTAAAGTTTTGCAGATGCTTCTGAATGTTTAACCATAAATCAGCCAGGCCGAACAAACCTGACGAAAGAAAAGAAAGGCCCATGGTAACGTTCAGATTCAGCTCCAAATTCTTTTCCCCCTTCTCGGTTTTGACGGATGAGGGAATAGTTTGCAACACCGGGAAAAGCAGGTTCTCATCGGCTAACACAATGGCTGTCCGGCTTAATTCATTGCCAGCTTCCTGCTTATAATCTTCGCCAACAATGGAATTCAGAATTTTAGCCTGAGCGGTATGCCCCTGCACCTGGTACACATTTACCATTCTGGACTTTTCTTTCATAAACGAACGCCGGTTATCCAGGGCATTGATCAAACCGGCTTTATCCATAGTTTTTCTCAAAAACAGACCGGCCTCCTGTAAAGGATCATTCAGATAATAACTGTCGGTATCGAAATAAAATAAAGCTTTATCCTCATCCTGCCAGCGCTTAAATATGCGGGCTTCCGATTGGCTAAACGCATTAAATCCCACAAAAATTAATTTCCCGTGTTGGTATTCATCGATGAAATCCGGCTGACCGGCTTTTCCTTGGGCCAGGTTGCGATAAGCCATACCCATGGTAATGAAATTTTGATTTTCCAGCTCTTCATGGAAAGCCTGATATAAAAGCGGCATCCGACGCCACATCCGGATAAAGTTTTCCTGTTGCTTTTTCTGTTTGCCTTTAGAATAGGAAGACCAGAACTGCGATAAAAATTCGTACTGCTCATCGCTTAAATAATCAAACTGCTGATTGATCAAAGCAATATCTTCCAGTTCCTGGAAAAGCTTTTCGGCCGGAGCCAGGTCATTATCGATTTGCGAAAAATCGCTTAAAATAATTTTAGCGGCCGGAAAAAACCGAGCCATATCCATGCGGGTTTCGCCTTCCTGCTCCAACAGCTCATTGTATAAGCGATGAAGCGTAAAAAACTGGGTGTAAAAATCAGCGATCTTCAAACTGGTGGACCTGGCCAAAAACTCCTGCACGGTAAAAAACGAAGGACTCCAAAAGGCTTTTTGGTACACTTCTGCCAGGTATTTTTGCAGATAAGCCGCCGGTCTCTTATTGTTAAAAACAATGGCGCAATGCTGCAAATCATCCCCAAATCTGGCGGCCAGATCTTCGGCCGTTTCCTGTAAAAATGGTTTCATCATCCTTCTTAAATTAAACGGCTTTTAACGTTTTGGTTACGGCATAAAATAACCAGGCGCTTACTTTTTGGTGGCCCATGGCATAAAACAGATCTTTGTAGCCCAAAACCTGTTCCTGGTGCTTTTGAGTTTCTTTTAGGGTGAATTTATAGTCGATGATGATGATTTCATCACCACTTAGCAACACTTTGTCGGGCCGGTGCTGCTTTCCATCCATACCAATAATGCCTTTTTCTTCGATGGTTTTATCGGCCCTCGCCAATAAAGCCTGCAATTCGGGATGATTAAGTACCTCCAGCGCCTGCTGCCTGAAGCCGACTATTTCATCGAAAGTAATAATTCCCTGTTTATTTAGATCATCCAGGTATTCATCCAGCTTATCCGTTCCTTTTACCGAAGCCAGAACCTGGTGCAAAATACTTCCCTGCCTGCCTGCTTCTTCCGTATTCAGCAAATGATCGGCACGCTTTTCCTCCTGATGTGCATAAATTTCGGCAATCCTGTCTGTGGTGGGATATTCGTCTAAAACAAACCAGTTTCTATCTTTTACTTCCGATGTTTTTACCAGGTATTCTCCTTCCTGGAAAGCATCCTCTTCATTTAAAAAATCCTGATATAAGTGGTTGAACAGATCGCCGGCATTGCTGATCTTATTTTCGTCAGCCTTGCCTTTGGTGCCGATATAAAGATAATCTATCGCCCGGGTGGTGGCCACATAGATCATGTTCAGAACATCCATGTGGCTGTACAATTCTTCTTCGAAGTAATACTTCGCCACCGAAGAAGCTCCTAAATTTTTATGATATTTTAAGGGAATGCTACCCAATTCGTGATAAGGTGTTTCTTCTGATGGCACCCAGAAAATGGAATTGGATTTGCCGCCAAGTTCTAAGGTGCAGAACGGAACAAACACCGCCCGGAAAGCCAGCCCCTTGGATTTATGAATGGTTAAAACCTGTATGGCATCTGCTTCTTCGGGCGAAGGAAGCGCTTTTTTGCATCCGTCCTCGTTCCACCAGTGCAGAAAACTCAGAATTCCTTTCTCGCCTTGCCTTACGGCATTTCCTATTAAATCGCGGAAAGCGAGCAAATAAGGCAAATGCATGGTTTCCTGTTCCAATCCGCAGGTTTTTATAATTTTTTCCACCAGCTCGGGCAAAGGTAATTGCACCCAGCTTTGTGCATGATAACACAGATCTTCGGGCAGCAATCCGGCCAAATCCGCTATGCTTTTGTAAGCCAGTTTCAGATAACTGTTGGGATGCACCTCCCTTTTTTGGATGCGGTGGTACAGTGCAATGCTGTTGGCTTTGTAAAGAGAAGTATTTTCTTTATAGCCCGATAGCATGTATAAAATATTGACGATAAGCTTTACGGCTGTATTATTTCCGATCAGCAAAGCCTCGCCCGAAACCACCGGGATCTGCGCCTGCATTAAGGCTTCCACGGTTTCCAAAGCCTCCTGATTGGTGCGCACCAACACGCTCATGTCTTTGTACTGGTACTGATGATTATCTTTTAAATCCTGGATCTCCCCGATCACATCATTTAAGACGTATTCCCTAAAAACCGTATCCGAAAAGATTCTTTCGTCCTCTTCCTGTTTCCGGTGTTTTTTGATCTTGACTATACCGCCCAGAGGAGTTCTAGGTGTTAACTTCTGCCCGGCCTGCGCATAAACAGTGGTAATAATTTCATGAAATGATTGCTCATGCCACCAGGCACTTAAGCTCTGATTGGCAGTAGCTTCCACTTCGCGGTTCAATATATTCTGCATCAGTTCCGGGAGTTTTTGATACAGGTCATTATTAAACTCGATGATACGGGAAGAGCTGCGGTAGTTTTCCTCCAGAACATCTTCAAGGACATTATACGTACCCAAACTCTTTTTAACCCCGCTTTGCAGGATCTTCCAGTCGCCGTTGCGCCAGCGGTAAATAGCCTGCTTGGTATCGCCCACCACTAAATGGTCGATCATGGTTTCACTAGGTTCTGAAACCGCATTTTGCAGCAGGGATTCAAAACTGTCCCATTGGCTTACCGAGGTATCTTGAAACTCATCAAACAAAAAATTCTTATACCGGTTACCTATTTTCTCCCAGATAAAGGAGGGATTATCGCCGGCATCTTCCGTAATGTCGCTCAGCAATTTTTGCGCATCGCTGATCAGTAAATTACCGCTTTCATCCCGATAGGCTTTCAGTAAAACCACGAGCTCCTGCATTAAACGCAAATAATATACGTTTTTAGCAAATTGTTGGGCCAGCACATAATCGGGAGCGTTGTTCGTATAAAAACCCTGTAATTCTTCCAGTATGGGATGGATTTCTGAATAAGAATCCTGCGGGGAATTTTTCTGGAACCATTCCACGGGCGGAGCATCCACCAGGGTAAAAACCTTCTCAAAATCCTTAAAATTTTTAGCCGCAGAACGCTCCAGTTTCAATAATGGATTGCGGCTTTTTCCTTTCAGATTATCTGCCTTCACCTGGTGCTTTTCCATAATTGCCAGGACTTCTTGCGAACGACTAACAAGATGATCTTCAAAATGGGTGATGATCGTTTTCGTTTTATCGGCATACTGCTTGAAGATCTGATCGGCATTTTCCAGCCCCAGTTCATTCAGCGCCTGCTCAAAACCGGCAAAACGCTCTTTAAATATCTCTCCGGTAAGGTTTAGTAATTCCGTTTTATAATTCCAGCTCTTATTTTCTTCAATGCGTTCTTTAGCAAGGCGGATTACCCATTGCACCAGTTCAGGCTTTTTATCCAATTCCTTATCCAGGCGCTCCACCAGGTTTTCCTTTACCTTGTCGATATTCATTTCCAGGGCATAGGAATCATCCAACCCCAGTTCAAAAGCAAAGCCGCGGATAACTTTCTGTACAAAACCATCAATAGTGCTTACCGAAAAACGGCTATAATCGTGCAGGATGCAGCGGTAAATTTTATCGGCTTCCTGCTGCAAACTCTCCGGGTTTAACTGCGAATGAGCCTTTAAAATTAATACCCGGTAATCATTTATTTTTCTTGAATCGTCCCCTTCGGCCAAGCCTTTTAACACTTCCAGTATGCGGGTTTTCATTTCGCCGGTAGCTTTATTGGTAAAAGTTACCGCCAAAATATCCCGGTATTTATTATTACCGCTAAAAAGCAAGGTAAGGTAATGTACCGCCAGGCTGAAGGTTTTACCCGAACCGGCAGAAGCTTGAAGGATTTTGAGGGGTTTTGGCATTCTGTGTTATGTTAAGATTTTTGAAGGTGTTATTTTCAGTCAAATGTATTTCACGCGAAAGGCGTAAAGTATTTTCGCAAGCTCAGCTATCGCCCAATTTACATTTTTTAAGCAATGGTGCCAGCATGCAAGCTGCAGGCTCTTCAAAAAACACAAAAGAGGCATCCTAATTAGGAATGCCTCTTTTGTTTCTCTGGTACCAGAACAAAATCACACTTTGATTTCTACTTCAACTCCGCTTGGCAATTCAAGTTTCATTAAAGCATCAACAGTTTTTGAATTGGAACTGTAAATATCTAACAAGCGCTTGTAAGAGCACAACTGAAACTGCTCACGAGCTTTTTTGTTCACGTGTGGTGAACGCAAAACTGTGTAGATTTTCTTTTCAGTTGGCAGAGGGATTGGCCCGCTAACTACTGCACCGGTAGGTTTTACCGTTTTAACGATTTTCTCGGCAGACTTATCTACCAAATTGTAATCGTACGATTTTAATTTAATTCTGATACGTTGGCTCATTTTGTTTTTAATTTAAAACCGGCGTAAGAGCTATTAATTACCCCGGAGATTTTTATGATTAGATTACACCGATTTTTTGTGATGGCACCGATTTTTTCAATCAGTGTAATCCTTTTAAAATCAGTGTAATCATATTTAATTTTTAAGCGTTTGCTTTTTTACCTTTTACTTTGGCAACTACTTCTTCCTGGATGTTTCTAGGAGCTTCTGCGTAGTGATCAAATTCCATGGTAGAAGTGGCACGACCTGAAGTAATGGTACGTAACTGAGTTACATAACCAAACATTTCAGAAAGTGGAACCTGGGCTTTAATAACCTGAGATCCGGCACGGGTATCCATACCTTGTAACTGACCTCTACGACGGTTCATATCACCAATTACATCACCCATGTTTTCTTCAGGAGTCAGGATCTCTACCTTCATGATCGGCTCTAACAATACCGGTTTAGCTTTTGGTAAAGCCTCGCGGAAAGCAGAACGAGCACAGATCTCAAAAGATAAGGCATCTGAATCGACTGCGTGGAAAGATCCATCAATCAGACGCACTTTCATGTTCTGTAATGGATATCCGGCCAGTACACCATTAGCCATGGCAGAAGCAAAACCTTTCTCAACAGATGGGATAAACTCACGCGGGATTGAACCACCCACAATTTCGTTTACAAACTGTAAGCCAGTTTTACCTTCGTCAATTGGGGAAATAACAACCTGGATATCGGCAAATTTACCACGTCCACCGGTTTGTTTCTTATAAGTTTCACGGTGTTGGATAGTTCCGGTGATAGCTTCTTTGTAAGCAACCTGAGGAGCACCCTGGTTTACTTCTACTTTAAACTCGCGTTTCAGACGATCCATCAGGATGTCCAGGTGAAGCTCACCCATTCCGGAAATTACGGTTTGTCCGGTTTCTTCATCAGTTTGAACCCGGAAAGTTGGATCCTCTTCTGCTAATTTACCTAAAGCAACCCCTAATTTATCCACATCGGCCTGAGTTTTAGGCTCGATAGCTAATCCGATAACCGGATCAGGGAAATTCATGGATTCTAATACAATCGGATTTTTCTCATCACAAAGTGTATCTCCGGTTTTGATATCCTTAAAGCCTACTACCGCAGCAATATCTCCGGCACCTACATGAGGAATCGGGTTTTGCTTGTTGGCATGCATTTGGAAGATACGAGAAATACGCTCTTTGTTCTCAGAACGGCTATTGTACACGTAAGAACCTGCTTCTAAGCTACCAGAATATACACGAATAAAGCATAAACGGCCTACAAATGGATCGGTAGCAATTTTAAAAGCTAAAGCCGAGAAAGGATCGCTTTCACTTGGCTGACGCTCAATCTCTGCACCAGTTTCCGGATCGGTACCTTTAATAGCTTCTACATCCAGTGGAGAAGGTAACAGCTCCATTACGTAATCCAGCATGGTTTGCACACCTTTATTTTTGAAAGATGAACCGCATACCATTGGTACAATTTTAGCATCTAAGGTAGCTTTGCGTAAAGCGTCTAAGATTTCGCGTTCTGTAATAGAGGTTGGATCTTCGAAGAATTTCTCCATTAAGCTTTCATCGTATTCAGCTACAGATTCCAGCAATTTCTCTCTCCACTCATTCGCTTCTTCAACCATATCGGCTGGAATTGGCACTTCGGTAAAGGTCATTCCTTTATCGTGCTCATTCCAAACAATACCGCGGAAGTTGATCAGATCAACCACACCTTTAAAGCTGTCTTCAGAACCAATAGGTAATTGCAATGGAATTGCATTAGAACCTAACATGTCTTTTACCTGCTTCACCACTTTCAGGAAGTCGGCTCCAGAACGGTCCATTTTGTTTACGAAACCGATACGAGGAACGTTGTAGTTATTAGCCAAACGCCAGTTGGTTTCAGATTGAGGCTCTACCCCGTCTACTGCCGAGAATAAGAACACCAATCCGTCTAATACCCGTAAGGAACGGTTTACCTCTACGGTAAAATCCACGTGTCCCGGGGTATCAATTACGTTTACCTGGTATTTGTTGTTTCTGTATTTCCAGAAAACCGTTACGGCTGCCGAAGTGATGGTGATACCACGCTCCTGCTCCTGCGCCATCCAGTCGGTAGTAGCAGAACCTTCGTGCGTTTCGCCTAATTTGTGGCTTACTCCTGAGTAGAACAGGATACGCTCGGTAGTTGTGGTTTTTCCTGCATCAATGTGAGCAGCAATACCAATATTTCTTGTGTATTTTAAATCTCTAGTTGCCATTGTGTTTTTTCGGCTATTTATTAGAATCTAAAGTGCGAGAACGCTTTGTTGGCTTCGGCCATTTTATGCGTATCTTCTTTCTTTTTCACGGCTGCACCTTCCCCTTTAGAAGCTGAAATGATTTCACCGGCTAATTTTTCCATCATGGTTTTTTCACCACGCTTACGCGAATAGTTAATTAACCATTTCATTCCTAAAGCGATTTTACGCTCCGGACGAACTTCGGTTGGAACCTGAAAGTTTGCACCACCTACCCGGCGAGATTTAACCTCTACGGCAGGCATTACATTATTCAAGGCTTTTTTCCAGGTTTCTAAACCATTTTCGCTGGTTTTTTTCTCTACCAACTCTACTGCATCGTAAAAAATAGAGTAAGCGATAGATTTTTTACCATCGTACATCATATTGTTTACAAAGCGGGTCACCATCACGTCGTTAAACTTTGGATCAGGCAGAATGATTCTCTTTTTTGGTTTTGACTTTCTCATGTTGCTTTCCTCCGTTTAATTATTTCTTTTTCCCTTTAGCAGGTGCGGCAGCCGCTTGTCCTGGTTTTGGTCTCTTAGTTCCGTATTTAGAACGACGTTGGTTACGACCGGCTACACCGGAAGTATCTAAAGCACCACGGATGATGTGATAACGTACTCCTGGTAAGTCTTTCACTCTTCCGCCACGGATCAACACGATGGAGTGCTCTTGCAAGTTGTGGCCTTCTCCCGGAATATAAGCATTCACTTCTTTTCCGTTGGTTAAGCGCACACGGGCAACTTTACGCATTGCTGAGTTTGGTTTTTTAGGGGTAGTGGTGTACACACGGGTGCACACGCCTCTTCGCTGTGGACAGCTGTCCAACGCTGGGGATTTACTCTTATCCTCCAGAGCTACTCTACCTTTTCTAACTAATTGTTGGATAGTAGGCATTGTTCCTTTTTAGTGATTTTGATTTTTATCCTATTTATTTTAGGACTGCAAAATTAGAAATATAATTTGATTTTCAAGCCGTTGAGATTAAAAAAACTTAAAACTTTTACCCGGCTATTTTCTCTCACTACATCTCTTTTCATCGCTCTTAGTTTTCTTGAACAGGTTACGTATTCTATAACTGCGCTGTTGAACAAACATTTTATCACCTTTTTGAATTAACTAATAATAAAAACGATCTACCTCCTAAAACACCAGTACAAGGGCAAGAAAATGAAAAAACAGCAACTATTTATCATTTCTATTAAATTATTCAGTATTATATTGTTGCTTTTTTTTACAGAAAATCAACATTTCATTTCACGCATTAAAGACCTGTCCTCCAGCTATGGCTTGTCGGGTACTATGATTTTTATATCCATTTGGCTCAGTAGCCTGCTGGGATTACTGGCCGCCTCTTTATCCTCCTTCTATTTGATCCGTTTATTTTTCTCCCTATTCCTTTTTATAACCACATTAATCGGAGCCTCTTTTGCCATGATTAGCAAAGGAGCCTTAATATACGATAACCTATATATCTTATTTCAAAACATAGATTACACGCTTAATGCCCTTACTCAGTATCCTTTGGAAATATTCAAGGCTTTTCTTTTAGCCTGTTTCTCTTTCAGCTTTTTGATTAGGCCACCTCAACTATATATTAAAGTCCTATCCTTGCTAAAGCCTCTGGTCTATCTTTTGCCCTTCATTCCTCTGGCGACACTCTTTAGCATAAATCTGCTTAGAGACGGCTATGGTACTCAAGGCGCACCTTTGCCCTACCGCATTCCAGCCCTGGCTGCATTTATTGGGGTAGAAAATATTTTTAGCAGTTCTATTAAACGGGAAACCGTAAAATATCCGGTCCATCGCAAAGCTTCTCCCCCTCATATTGTATTAATTATCGACGAAAGTATCCGTGGCGATTATTACGACATCAATAACGACACCCTAAACCTGACCCCTTATTTGGATAGTCAAAAAAACCGATTGTATAATTTCGGATTAGCCAGCTCGGGGGCCAATTGCAGTGCAGAAAGCAACCAAATATTACGTTATGCGGTAAATCCCAATAACTTGGAGCAGTCGTTTAAAAAGAATCCATACATCTGGGAATTTGCCCAAAAAGCAGGCTATAAAACCGTGATGATTGAAGGACAGGCCAAAAAAGGGGGACTCAACGACCGTATGACTAAAAACGAATTGCTTTATATTGATGAATTTATCTACCCCGAGGGTGAAAATGGTTATGAAAAGGATCAGACTGTGGCCCGCATTATCCGCAGGCTCACCGCCTCCCATCCTTCTAAACCCTTATTTATCTATGCCATTAAAAGCGGGCTTCACTTTCCATACAGTTATAGAATACCTCCCAACCAACAGAAATTTCACACTAACAGCAATGGCTATGATATTGGTACCAAATCTGACCTAATCAATTCCTATAAAAACGGCATTGCTTATATCACCGATCCTTTCTTTAAAACACTGCTCCACCAGAATACCTATCCAGGCAGTATCCTAATCTATACTTCAGACCATGGCCAGAACTTATTAGACAATGGCAACCGCCAAACCCACTGTTCAACCAGCAATACTTCGGCCTTTGAAGGCCTTGTACCTCTGTTTGCGATAACCGATGAGCCGCAGTATAAGAACCAGTTTCAATTAGCTGCCTTAAAAAACAAAGATAAAGCCAGTCATTTTAACATTATGCCTACCGTTTTAGATCTGTTAGGCTATGAAGCCAAAGACATCCGGCAAAATTTTGGCAATACTTTATTTGATGATATTACCCAACCGCAAAAATTCATTACCGGACTTTTAAAAGAAAAAAATATCGGCATTGGCCGCAGAAATGAAATAAAATGGATGCATTTACCCGATTCCTTAAAAAAGAATATACAACAGGCCCAAAGGCCTGCCTCTAAACGCCAAACCACTTATCTGCCTGGCAATTAAGCTTGTTTTTGATACTTGGCAAGCAATTCTGAATAAGCCTGTCCATCAAAACCAAGCAATAAACCATTATTGGTTTCCAGAACCGGCCGTTTAATCACACTGGTTTTATCTTGCATCAAGGCAAAGGCTGCTTCGGGCGTGGTAATAGAATGCTGAACTTCCAGATCCAGCTTTTTCCACGTAGTACCGCGTTTATTAATCAAACTTTCCCAGCCCAACTCATCGGCCCATGTTTTCAATTTACTTTCGCTGATGCCCAGCTTTTTAAAATCATGAAACTCAAAATCAATTTGATTGGCTTTTAACCAGTCTAAAGCCTTTTTTACCGTATTACAATTAGGGATTCCGTAAATCTTCATAACGCCAAAAATAGAAAAGCTTGGGCAATTCCGGCTCTGCCGAATTTATTCTCCAAGCAGATGACAGCCTTTCTTCCACAATATCTCCCGCAGATGACGCGGATTAGCGCAGATAAGGACGCAGATTATGCGAAAGTCACTAAGATCGGTGATCAGCAATATCAGCGAGCTCTTTTTAGGGCGAGCCATCTGCAAAAAAATCCCGGCATATTCTGCCGGGATTTCAATTAATTCATATTTATCTTTTATTGATTACCGCCGCTACCTCCGCCTTTCACATCATCATTATTAATACCCCGCTTATTTTTCTTAATCTGATCTTTCAATTTCCCAAAACGGTAATTCAAACTCATATTAAACCTGCGGTAGTAATTTTGGTCATCATTGGTTTGCACAAAATTGGCTCCTTCAGAAGTATTTTTCCAGGAACGGAATTTCTGAAATGGGTTACTTACCGAACTTGAGAAACTTAATTTATTTTTTATAATGTCTTTGTTAAGTGAAGCCGACATGTATTTATAAGCGTTTGACTTGCCTTGCAATGTCATCCAGGGACTATTAAATGAAAAACTTAAACCGGCACGCCAGCCTTTATCAAAGCGATAGCTGGCAGAGCCATACATATAACCCTGCATACCCTCATTTTTTAACAACTGGCTGCCTACATTTCCTTCAATCCAAACATAATACAGGTTTCCACTCATGTTTACATTAAATTTAGTGGTTACCGGATAGCTCAAATTAAAGTTAGAACCCAATTTCCGGTCCTTGCCAATATTAAAATAATTACTGCTGGTAATATTGGTAGCCGGATTAAAGGTGCTTACATATTGAATGGTATTGTTGGCAAACGAATAATTCAACCCTAAATTAATGGAGCCCTTTTTGAATTTGCTGTAGGATAAATCAAAATTATTATTCAGCACCGGGCGCAAATTCGGATTACCCGAATCTTCAAAATTAGGCATCCGGTTAACATAGGGGTTTAACTGCCAAATACCGGGGCGCTGAATCCGCTGGGTAAAGCCAAAGTTCAGGCTGCTCATTTTCGGCAAAGTCCGCTTAACCGACACCGAAGGAATAAAATTGAAATAATCCTTATCAAGCGTAGAGGCATTAGATTCAAAATCGGCTCTAATCAAGGTTTCCTCTACTCTGATACCCGCCTTAAAGCCCCAGTTTTTAAGATTGTACTGATACGAATTATAAATACCAATAATATCCTGATGGTTATTAAACTTATTAGTCCGTGTGGGATCTTCAATAAACGCGTTACTGGCCGCATCAAATTGTGAAAACCCGAAATCACTTTTATTATTCCGCAAAATTCCTTTTACTCCACCTTCAATATTCAGCTTTTTTACAGGATGCACATAATCTACCTGGATAGTCTGCTCAATGGATTCGCCACGATTACGCTGGCGATAATTGGGATCATTATAATTGATCCGCTCAGAAATATCCAACTGATCATCCGAGGTGTTTCCCCAGCCATTGTATTTATAGGAGAAGGTAAGCAATTGCTCTTTTTTCCGCTTAAAGCCTAATTGATAATTCAAGCCCACATCCCAACCTCCATATTTTCCTTTGCTGGCATTTTGCAAACGGTGCCGATTCATAATAGCATCCTGGGCATCATAAATAGTAGTTAACTGCGAGGAAGTATTCTTACCTCTCCCATCATTAAATCCCATCTCGCCGGTTATCAGGTTCAGCGAATCAATTTCATAACTTAGTTCGGAACTCATATATGACCACTGGTTGCTATATTGGTTATTTCCGTCCTGAATCAGATTAGAAGGCAATGCACCAGTTGTGATCCGGCTAGCCTTGCTAATGGTTCCAGGGCTATTATTTATAGACACCCCGCCATAACCAGATAGGCCCAACTTGCCTTCTTTTACGGTGAGAGAGCTATTTAAACCCGGACCACCGGCTGGGAAACCTTGCCGGTAAGTTAAACTGCCATTATAACCGGCATCAATCTTTTTATTAGTGATGATATTGATAATGCCGGCCAAACCCTCGCTATCATATTTTGCCGGCGGGGTGGTAATCACTTCAATTTTCTGAATATTAGCCGCGGGCATACTTTTAAATACCTCTTTCGGATCGCGGGCAACCAAACTAGAAGGACGCCCGTTAATAAGCACCTTATAATTACCGCTTCCTTTTAGTTTGATATTATCATCCGCATCTAAAGAAATCAGAGGCACTTTACGCAGCATATCTAAAACATTATTCACTTTACTCTCCGGATCGGCCTGCACATCAAAAGCAATGCGGTCAACTTCCTGCTTAATCAGTGGTCGGTCGGCAACCACGGCTACTTCCTTTAAAGTGGTATTGGAAGGGCTGATTTCAATTTTCCCTAGATCCACATGTCGTTTTAAACTGTCCAGATCAACCGGAATAGTTTTAGAGGAATAACCCACCGAAACCAGTGCGATATTATATTTCCCGGACGGAAGATTTTCAAACACAAAAGCACCTTTATCATTGGTCAAGGCACTTTTAAACGGTTTTTCTGCCTGCTTTAAAGCTACGGTTACATAATCCAGCGTTTTTTGAGTAGCCGAATCTACAACTATACCTTTTATGGAAAAACCGGTTTGCAGAGTCTGGGCTTTCAGAAAACCGGTAAAAAACAGAGCAAGCAGGACGAGGAATAAAGATTTAATTTTCATGCAACTAAATATTTAGTCGCAATGTAAAGAAAAATTAACTTGCCTAAATGTTAAATATAGTTAATTTATTTTTAGATAGTTTTCGTTACTTATTGTAACGCGTCATGGTTAATTCAGCACCGACACTTACAAAGCTTTGGATCATTTCTATAGAACGATCTATTAAGGAAGGAAGTTCAGGAATTTCATCGCTATCAAAGCCGCCGAGTACATAATCTACCTGGCGACCTTTGGGGAAACTATCGCCAATGCCAAAACGCAAGCGGGAATAATTCACACCGCCTACTACGCCTTCGATGCTTTTCAAACCATTATGCCCGGCAGCGCTTCCCTTGGGTTTTAAACGGATGGTACCAAAAGGAAGAGCCAAATCGTCTACAAGAACCAACACATTCTCTATCGGAATTTTTAATTCCTGCATCCAATAATTTACTGCCTTCCCGCTTAAATTCATGTAAGTAGTAGGTTTAATCAGGAAAATTTTTCGGCCTTTGTGGTTTATCTCGGTATAATAGGCCAGGCGCAAATGATGAAAGGAAACCTCTGCTTGTTTGGCCATTTCATCGGCAATCATAAAACCAATATTATGCCGGGTATCAGCATATTCGGGACCAATATTTCCTAATCCCACAACCAAATATTTCATGTTTTTATCTTTAAAAATCGCTTAAAAAGAAAAGGCAGCGCAAGATAGTTCTTGCACTGCCTTTTTAAAACTTTGCTCAGGGATTATTTTCCTTTTGCTGCGGTTTCTGCTTGTTTCAAAGCACGAGACATAGTTACAGAAAGGATAGTGTCATCGGCATTGTTCATGATCTGGAATCCAGGGAATGAAATTTCGCCCACGGCTACTGATTTACCTACTTCTAAGGTTTCTAAGCTTACTTCTACGCTTTGAGGCATATCTTTAGGTAAAGCTTTAACCCGAAGTTTACGCAACTTCTGAACTAATTTACCACCGCTTTTCACGCCGGGAGAAGTTCCGGTTAATTTAATTGGGATCTCCATAACTACAGGTTTACCTTCGTTTAACTCTAAAAAGTCAACGTGTAAAGGAAGGTCAGTTAATGGATGGAATTGAACCTCTTTGATAATGGCATGAGCTTTTACACCCTCAACATCCAGATCAACGAACTGAACGTCTGGTGTATAAACCAAACCTTTCAAATCAGCTGCTGAAACGGCAAAGTGGATTTGATTTTGTCCACCATAAAGAACTGCAGGCACTTTGCCTTCGTAACGCAATTCTTTAGCGTCTCTTTTCCCTACGTTCTCTCTGCGAGAACCGCTAATTGCAATTGATTTCATTTATTTATAATTAAAAGTTAAAAAATGCAAAAATGGTTAATCAACCTTAAACAGATCACTGATAGATCCATGTTCATTCACATTGGCAATAGCCCGTGCAAACAAATCTGCGGTTGATAAAACTTTAATTTTACTACTTTCCTGTTTTAACGGAATGGTATCGGTTACGATTAATTCTGCCAGGGCAGAATTCTCGATGGTTTCATAAGCTTTTCCAGATAAAACCGGATGCGTACAAACCGCCCGAACACTGTTGGCTCCGTTTTCCATGATCAATCCGGCTGCTTTGGCCAATGTACCGGCTGTATCGCAAATATCATCAATCAAAACAATATCTCTGCCAGTCACATCTCCAATAATAGACATGGATTCGATCTCATTAGCCCGTTTACGGCGCTTATCGCATATAACCACTTCAGCATTAAAAAATTTGGCGAAAGTTCTGGCACGATAAGAGCCTCCCATATCTGGCGAGGCAATGGTTAAATTAGGTAAGTTTAAGGCTTTAATATGAGGCACGAAAATTACAGAGGCATCTAAGTGATCTACCGGGATGTCAAAAAATCCCTGGATCTGGGCCGCATGTAAATCCATGGTCATAATACGGTGAGCACCTGCTGCGGTAATCAAATTAGCCATTAATTTGGCTCCAATGGCCACACGGGGCTTATCTTTACGATCCTGACGAGCTAAACCAAAATAAGGAACTACTACCGTGATGTAATGGGCAGAAGCTCGTTTCGCTGCATCCGTCATCAACAACAATTCAAGCAAGTTATCACTGGGCTGATTGGTGGACTGAATCAGGAAGATGTCGCAACCGCGAACCGTTTCATTAAAATGAGGCTGAAATTCGCCATCGCTAAACCGGGAAATGGTTAGATCTCCCAGATCTTTACCATAAGCTTTAGCAATATTGGTTGCAAGAACCGTGGTTCCAGAACCAGCAAATAATTTAACAGGATTGAAAGACAAGGGCATGATTGCGCTGTATGTTGACAGATGCAAAAAAATCGGATTGTATTACTACAATCCGATTTTCTTTGTTAGTTGCCCGACCAGGATTCGAACCTAGACAAACTGCACCAAAAACAGTCGTACTACCTTTATACTATCGGGCAATTCACATCAGAAACAATGTCTTTCTGAAATGGAATGCAAATATAGTGCGATAACCTGTATCCTGCAAATCATTTTTATTTTTTTTCGATGATTTTTTTAATCCATTCATTCTTAGGGTTAAAAAATGTTAATGTCTAGTATACGGTTCCGCATTATCAATACTAATCGTTATTTTCGGCAGCATTTTTTCTTTAAAGAAAACACAGATAGCATGAATTACCAAAAAATCAACAATCTTATAGGCTGGGTAAGTTTTTTTATTGCCGCAACAGTTTACACCTTAACCTTAGAAAAATCAGCCAGTTTCTGGGATTGCGGCGAGTTTATTTCGGCAGCCTTTAAACTGCAGGTAGTGCACCAACCGGGAGCTCCCTTATTCCTAATGATTGGAAAAATATTTTCCTTACTAGCCGGCGATAACCTAAGCCGGGTAGCCTACTGGGTAAATTTCGGTTCTGCCCTATCCAGTGCCGCTACTATTTTATTTTTATTCTGGACGATAACCGCCCTGGCTAAAAAAGTTTTATTAAAAGCCGGTCAGGAATTAACTACCGGAAAACTGGTAGCCATTATGGGCTCTGGCTTAGTAGGAGCTTTGGCTTTTACTTTTTCAGATTCTTTTTGGTTTTCGGCAGTTGAAGCCGAGGTTTATGCTATGTCGTCTTTATGTACGGCCATTGTATTCTGGGCCATTTTAAAATGGGATGCCCATGCCGATGAACCTAATGCCGACAAATGGATTGTTTTCATTGCCTACATCATGGGCTTATCCATTGGGGTGCATTTATTAAACCTTTTAGCCATTCCGGCAATTGGATTGGTATATTACTTCCGCCGGTCTAAACGCATCACCTCTGGAGGAACCATTGGCGCCCTGTTTATAGGAATGATCATATTGGCTTTCATATTATGGGGAATTGTACAATACCTCATCAAATATGCCGCATACTCCGATTTGTTTTTCGTAAATACTTTAGGCCTCCGCTTTGGAAGCGGGGTAACCGTTTTTGCCATTTTAGTTATTCTGGTTATTACTTTTGGAATTCTTTATTCTATAAAAGGGAACCAAACCAGTTTATTGATTGCTGTGATTTCTTTTGTGGCCTTAATGACTATTGGCGGTGGAATATCTGGTTTCATTGTGGCCGGAGTTTTATTAGCCGTTTTAGAATACCTGGTTAAAATCCGCGAAAAACGTAGAATTTTAAACCTCTCGCTCATTTGTATCACCTTTATCATTTTTGGTTACTGCTCATTTGCCATGATTGTGATCCGGGCTAAAGCTGATCCAACTTTAAACAACAGTGATCCGGATAATGCTTTTGCTTTATTAAGCTATTTAAACCGGGAACAATATGGCGATACTCCTTTAGCATATGGTCAGTATTTTGACTCCAAACGTATTGGCAGCAAAGAAGGCAGTATTATTTACCGGAAAGGAAAAACCAAATACGAAGAAGCCGGACGGAAATATGAGCCCATTTATGACCGTAACACCGTATTCCCACGCATGTATAGTAATGACCCGCAGCATGAGGCCTATTACCGTGATTGGATGAACATGACTCAAACCCAGTCGCCTACATTCCTGGATAACCTGGGCTTTTTCTTCAGCTACCAATCCGGTTTCATGTATGCCCGCTATTTTGCCTGGAACTTTATTGGCCGCCAGAACGATGAGCAGGGGCATGGCGATTATATACATGGCAACTGGTTA
>DASQIU010000006.1:0-4753 GCA_035631395.1 Daejeonella sp.
GCTGATGCCCGCTGATGTACAGATCGATGCCCTGCTCTTTCATAAAATTCAGAGTACTATCGGCATTTGCCAGTACTTCTCCGGGTTTATTTTTACTTTCTACAATGGCGTAAAGCGGAAGATGGCCCATTAATATCCGCAGGCGGGCATTAGTGGCTGCTTTCCCTTTTAATTGCATTTTCATCCAATCAAAAACTTCGGGGTTAATTTGTGCGCCGGCAGCATCCCAACTGATAAAAAATACATTGTTTTTGAGGTAGCTGTAATAAAAAGGGAAATGTGTAGAATCAACAAAAGTTAAATTAAGAGATTTAGCATGCTCTGCCCAAAATTGTTTGGCTAGAGCCCGGTCGGTGCTAAAAGATGGAGAGGCATCATGATTACCTACCGTAAAGCCAAAAGGAATTTTCAGCTTATTGATGGGCATTAAAACCGTTTCATTAAAGCCCTGCCACATGGCCTTGATATTTTCCTCCGTTAAAGATGCTTTTTGCCCGGCAACCAAATCGCCACCACAAAGAATAATATCCGGTTTGATCTGCTGCAAGTCTTTGACCACCGCCGAAACTTCCTCGCTATAAGTAACAGAACCATAGCTGGAGTTCAGATCACTGATCACAGCTATTTTTAATGGTTTATCTTTTGTTTCCTTACGCCATGCTGGACGTTTTTCGTCCGTCGCTTTTCGTCCGTCGTTTTGATAAATAAAAGCGCAGCAAATGCCAATAAGGAATACCGAAGGAATCAGCAATTTTAATTTCATAGGGCTAGTTTAGGTTATCGATGGAAATGAGATTCCCTTAATTTTACTATATAATTCTACCGCATATAAATCGGTCATGCCCGATACAAAATCCAACACGCTCTGAATGCGGGAATAAGTATCCTGCTGATCGGTACGGAACTGTTTTGGAATTAATTCAACCAGTTTCCTATAATAATGGGTATCGTTATAAAGCAAAGCCGGAATAAATTCTTCCAGTAAACCAGCCATCACTTTGTATCCGGCCACTTCTTTCTGAATAACCGATGAATAATTATAGATCTTAGCTTTAGAAACCTGGCCAATATTTTTCCAGGCTTCTAAATATGGTTCAGGCAAGGCATCGGTAAGACTCTGATTATAATCTCCAGATAATAATGCCGACTGTTGTGTATAAAATGTCTGTGTACAAAACCAGATCAAAGTATTAATAGCTTTAGCCCTTAGCAAACCAACCCGGGCATCATCATCATCGTAATCCTGCATTAAACGACTTTCCATCTTCTCATCGTTGGCAAAAGGCAGTAAGTAGCTTTTTACCTCCTCATAAGAAAGAATTTTCAGGCGGTGCGCATCTTCCAAATCGATAATGGAATAGCAAATATCATCGGCCGCTTCTACCAAATAAACCAGTGGATGACGTTTATAAACCAAGGGCTGATCATTCACCCGGATCAGTTGCAATTCGTTGGCAATTTTGGCAAAGGTTTCTTCCTCCGACTGAAAGAAGCCATACTTTTTGGTATAGATCTGTTTTTTATTACGACCGGCTACAGAAGCACAGGGATATTTGGCAATGGCGGCTAAAGTGGAATACGTTAAGGCATAAGCATCGTTTCCTTTTCCTTTAAAGGGATGCGTTAGCACCCTCAGGGCATTGGCGTTCCCTTCAAAATGGATGAGATCATGCCATTGCGCTTCGCTTAAATCCTTCTGATATACTCGCCCCTCGCCATTGGTAAAATAATGGGAAATGGCTTCTTCGCCTGAATGACCGAAAGCCGGATTACCCATATCATGTGCTAAAGCCGCTGCTGCTACAATATTGCCTACTTCGGCAATTAAAGGCACTTTTTCAATCAGCTCTGGATCATTGTCTTCCAAAAGATTAAGGAAAATGGTTCCCATAGAGCGGGCCACGCTGGCCACTTCCAAACTATGCGTAAGCCGATTATGCACAAAAACGCTGCCCGGAAGCGGGAAAACCTGGGTTTTGTTTTGCAGCCTTCTGAAAGGAGAAGAAAAAATCAAACGGTCGTAATCCCGCTGAAAATCTGAACGGGCCTTATCCTGACGCCCGGTTTTATCTTCCTGTCCGAACCGTTTATTTGATAGTAAATGTATCCAATCCATAGTATGATCTGGGGATTTCTAATCGAATTCCCGTAGGACCAAACTTAAAGGAAATTTTTGAATCACAGATTACTCTTCTATTTCTTGAAAAAACCATTTCAAAGCGGTATAAGCTTTAGCTAAAAGTTCTAAAAACAGCTAAAACTTTCTTAATGCTAAATCTTGCGAGGCTGGGAGAGCGCTGTCGGAACGGCTTTTTGCTTAAGCATCCAGCAGAAAATATCAGATAAACTCCCCGTTCTACTTTTTTCGGCCTTTTTTTATTGCAGCACAAGCAAGGCCTTCGTAGAAACTTGGTAGCAATAAAAAGCAGCCGCGGCTCTTTTTGGTTACTTTTTCCAGCTGAAGGAAAAAAGTGACACCCTGTAGGGATGAAAGATAATAATTAACAGGTTTAGGTTCAAACTACCTGACTTTTGGTTTAAGACTTATAAAACCCTTTGTTTTCAGATGAAACCAACGGGAAACATTTTCTTAAACAAAAAAGGTATATCCATACACGGATATACCTTTCATAAACAAAATAATATCAGTTAGATAGATGGCTTTAGCTTTAAGACCTCTTCGATACTTACTTCCCAAATATTCGGCAAGCCATTTACCGGACTGTTTAATTCGGCTTTTAACTTTGAATTGCTGATTGGCTTTTCGCGGGGCGCATAATCAGAAATGGCAGTGGCACGTGGCGAAGCAAAATATAGTTTTTTACCATCTCCGGAAATACCTGGCTGCCCCTCGCTGCTGGGAGAATTGATCCCGTTTCCTAAATTAATTGGCTCTGTCCATTGCCCGTTATTGTTAAAAGAAACATACAGATCAGAACCGCCCAAACCTTTACGGGTGGCGCTGGTAAATACCACAAATGATTCATCGGGAGCCACAATAGGATCCAAATCCCGGTGCTTATCCGTATTAAAAGACAATTTTTGAGCATGATTGTATTTTCCGTCTTCTAAACGGGCAAAATAAATATCACTATCGTTGGTACTGTCTGAGGCGCTGAAATACAAATTGCCATTGGCTGCTAAACTTGGATAAAGAGGAACCAGATTTTTATAAATATCCCCTTCCAATAAAACGGGTTCCTGCTTTTTCAAAAATGGAGCTTTAACCATCCAGAGGCTATAATCTGACTTTTTCTTTTGGTATTTTGAAGGCCGGTCGGAAATAAAAACCAATGTGCTCTGATCTGGCGAGATAAACGGATCTGCATCCCGGTACTGTCCAGAAAATGGAGCCAGTTTAGGCTTTTGCCATTTCCCATTTTTTTGTTCAGAATACATAATGGACATTCTTCTCCAATCGGGCAGTAAGGCTTTGGAAAAAAATGCCAGTTTAGAATCCTGAGTAGTTGTAAAATTAAATTCAAAATCGGTGGTAGAAATCACCCCTTCTCCCACCATTTGTGGTTTAGAATTGGTTGATTGCTGTGCCTGAACTGCAAAATGCCCTGCAGCAAAGAATAAGAAAAACAGTGTTTTTTTGTAATTGATAAACATGTATGGTTTTAATTTATTTTAAAATAGGATGTGAATTTTCTGAATCACGGATTAAAAAGATCAATGGATTGCACAGATTAAATCAGCGTCATCCTTTTAATCTTTTAAAATCATAAAAATCAGTGGTTCATCATTTGGCCACAGGCACTAAAATTCCCTTTTCCATTTTCGGAGCATTGGGGTTATATAATTGCGCAGGTATAACCGGATTACTTAACAGCCAGCCAAAAATTTCCCAACGTTTTTCAGGCGCAGCGGCGGTACCACCTTTAGCTTCGATATATTTTTTAACCATATCCTGGCCGTAATTATAGTTGATCACGTAACTTCTGTATTTTTTAATAAAGCTGATCGATTTCCGGGCTGTTTCCTCACTGCTAAGTCCGTATTGCATCATCCATCTGATAGCTTCGGCCTCGGTCATCGTGCCATTTATCAGGCCTTTGGCAGCTTCGTTTCGCACATAACTCAATTCAGATCTCAATGCTAGGGCATTAAAATACAGGTCAATTCCGGTGGTATCTATTCCAGCCAGCGGCAATAAAACATCTTTAGTAAACCTGATTTTTTCTTCACCCGGAAAAACCACTTCAATGCCATAATTGGCACTTCCCTCGGCAATAAAAGATTGCGGACTGAACAATGGATACAGGGAAATTTCTACCCAGCTTTTATCACGAAATAGATTTTTTTCCAGCAACATATTATACACATGATGGCCCGGATAACTTTCATGACTGGCCACATCAATGGCCCGTTCTATAAATATCCGTTGATCGGTATTGATCTGGATCTCGCTTTTGTAATTTCCCTTATACCAGTTGTAACCCGACCAGGGTTTGCCGGTCACATATTCCAGCGTAAATGTTTCCGTTTCCGGCAAAGCATAATGCGCCCGGGTACGTTTCCGTGTTTCGGCAATAGTGGTTTTAAAAACCGTATCCAGTTTATCTTTAGGAATGATGAATTTATTGGCCAGATTTTGAAAACGAGTGGCAATATCACCCTGCCCGGGCAACATTTGATCTAACTTTAAAACTTTTGCCTGGTAATATTTCTCCGAAAAAGAAGGCACTTCTACCCCAAAAAGATCTTTGGTTTCTTCATCAAAAGTGCCATACTCACCTGAAAAAATCCT
>DASQIU010000007.1:0-14640 GCA_035631395.1 Daejeonella sp.
TTATTTGCCCATTATGAGCGATGAGGCCATGATTGTAGATGGTACCGGGTCCGTTTTCCTGGCGGGAAGTTATTTGGTGCGTTCGGCCATTGGCGAAGATATAGATAACGAAACTTTGGGTGGTGCTACTACGCATTGCGAAATTTCGGGCGTTACCGATTATAAGCAACCCAACGACCAGGCCTGCCTGGATTCGATCAAAAATATCATGAGCATGTTGGGGGCGCCCCAAAATGCCGGGTTCGACCGGATAAAATCTGCTCCGCCTAAAAAGAATGAAGAGGAGATCTATAGTTTGCTTCCAGAAAGCCGGGAAAAGCCTTACGATATGTTGGATATTATCCATCGTTTAGTAGATAATTCCGAATTCGAGGAATACAAACAGCTTTATGGGCAGAGCATTATTTGTGGTCTGGGCCGTATAGATGGCTGGGCGGTGGGCATTGTGGCCAATCAGCGCAAAGTGGTTAAAACCAAAAAAGGGGAGATGCAGTTCGGTGGAGTAATTTATTCTGATTCGGCAGATAAAGCCACCCGTTTTATCATGAACTGCAACCAGAAAAAAATCCCCCTGGTGTTTTTACAGGATGTAACCGGTTTTATGGTGGGTAGTCGCTCAGAACAGGGCGGAATTATCAAGGATGGCGCCAAAATGGTGAATGCGGTGGCTAATTCGGTGGTGCCCAAATTCACTATTGTGATTGGTAACTCCTACGGAGCCGGTAATTACGCCATGTGCGGTAAAGCTTATGATCCGCGTTTGATTTTTGCCTGGCCATCGGCTAAAATTGCCGTGATGGGTGGTTCTCAGGCCGCTAAGGTATTATTGCAAATTCAGGAAGCTTCTTTAAAAGCCAAGGGTGAGGAAATTACTACAGAAAAAGAAGAAGCATTGTTGAAAGAGATCACCGATAGGTATGATAGTCAAACCACGCCTTATTATGCAGCTTCCCGCTTATGGGTGGATGGAATTATCGATCCGCTGGAAACCCGCAAAGTAATTTCAATGGGCATTGAGGCGGCTAATCAAAGCCCGATTGAAAAGAGGTTTAATGTGGGGGTGATTCAAACTTAATGTGGTTGTCTGAAAAAAATAAAGCTGGTTTTGCTTTTTGTTCAGCTCTTTTTTACAAGAAAATTCCCAACACAACGCCCAATAAAATCAGCACCGGAGCTTTAATCCTGGTAAAAAGCAGTAGTAAAAAAGTGCCAACTACCAGACTAACAGACAGTAAATTAAGTCCGATGGGTTGAAGTAGCAATATAAAGGCAGCCACTAAAAATCCTACCGAAACCGCATTGATCCCCGAAAGGGAATTTTTAATACGGCTTATTTTTTTCAACTCCTCCCAAAAAGGAACTATAAAGAGTACCAGAATTAATCCCGGTAGGTTAATTCCCAGAACAGCTACCAAACTGCCCAGCATTTGGCCATAAGTGCCATAACCCACATTTTTCAGGGAAATGCTGCCCACAAAAGAAGTAAAAGCAAAAGTGGGCCCGGGAAGCGCTTGTTGTAAGGCAAATCCGGTTAGAAATTCCCGCGAGCTGAGGTAATGCTTCATTTCCACAAACTCGGTATAAAGATAAGGTACCAACACCTGGCCACCCCCAAATATCATGACCCCATTGCGGTAAAAGTTTTCAAATAAACGGATGGGTAAACTAAAGGGCGAAGTACGGTTGATAATAGCACCTAAAGCGGCAAAAAACAACAGAATGCCTATAAAATAACTGACCTTCTTGGGGTTTAGCTTTGAAAAAAGTTTGATTTTCAATTCACTCTCTTCCAAAGGCGTATCTATGGCCGATGAAATGATTCCGCCCAGCAAAATCAGTATGGGAAACACATAGGCAGTTCTTAGAATCAGCGTAGTAATTATCGAGGCCAGGGCCAGCCATGCGCCCGTCCGCGACTTGAGAACGATTTTACCCAACGTAAAAGCCGCAAAGGCAACAATACCCACGGCAATAGGCTGAATAAACTTCAATACCGATTCAAACTTTGTTTTTTCGTCTAAAACGCTGTAGCTGATAGCGGCAAAGCCCATCATGGCAGCCGAAGGCAAAATCCAGATCAAAAAGGTAGCAATAGCCAGAGGCAAACGTCCAACTTTATAAGCTATTCCAACAAGGGTTTGTGTGGAAGATGGACCCGGCAAAACCTGGGTCAGCGCATTCAGTTCTAAAAGTTCGTTTTCGGTAACATATTGGTTCTTCTTCACAAAAGTATGCAGCATCATGCCAATATGAGCCTGAGCCCCTCCAAAAGCCGTCAGGGTAAACCAGAATACATCTCCCAAAAAACGTAGTTGGCGATTTTCCAAGGTGCAGCTTAATTAATCATCCTCATAATTTAAGCCGGCGGCCGAATTATAAACAGCCTGCAACTCGGAAAAAGCATGCATATCTTTAGCCTGGCGGGCCACCTGCATACCCGATTGATAAATCCGGATGGCCTCCTCTTTACGATCTAAAGCTTCGTATAATTTACCCAGGTGATAGTAAGTGCCCACGTAATCGGCATGGTTGGTAATTAGATCTTCATAGTAGGCCAGCGCTTGGCCGGTATCATTGGCATTTAAATATTCGGTAGCCAGGGCATATTTCAAAAAGGGATCATTGGGTTCTTTCTCGATGAAATCCAAAAGCTTTTGTAATCGATTAGGGTGCATTTTAAATTTGGCTTTTTTGAGTAGATTTGCAAAAACAGAATTCGTATATGAAAATATTAGTTTGTGTTAGTAACGTTCCGGATACTACAACAAAAATAACTTTTACCAACGATAATACCCAATTTAACACTTCGGGGGTACAGTTTATTCTTAATCCTTACGATGAAATTGCCTTAGCACGTGCTATTGAACTTACCGAAGGTGGCAAAGGAACCGTTACGGTAATTAATGTAGGCGAAGCCGTTTCAGAACCTACCATCCGCAAAGCTTTAGCCATTGGAGCCGATGACGCGGTAAGAATTAATGCCGCTCCGCGGGATGCTTACTTTGTAGCCTACCAGATTGCACAATATGTAAAAAACAACGCTTACGATCTGATTTTAACCGGTAGAGAATCTATTGACTATAACGGATCGCAGGTGGCTGCCATGATTGGCGAATTTTTAGATATTCCTTCTGTTTCTATTATCAAAAACCTACAGCTTGATGGCACTACAGCCTCTATCGAGCGTGAAATTGAAGGCGGAAAAGAAATGCTAAACGTATCAATGCCTTTTATAGCCAGTTGTGCAGAAGGTGTAGCCGAGCCAAAGATTCCCAATATGCGTGGAATTATGTCGGCCCGTACCAAGCCGCTGCAAGTAATTGAAGCTGCTGAAGTAGCAAAAGTAACCGAAGTTATTCAGTTTGAAACTCCTGCGCCACGCGGTGCAGTAACCATGGTTGATGATACCGAAAAGCTGGTTAACCTGTTACATACCGAAGCCAAAGTGATATAATCCAATAAGCCACCAGGCAAACGGATGAATATAGAGATAAATAAGATTTACAAACATTAATAGTTCCTTGCGGAGATTAAAAGACGCTTATGTCAGTTTTAGTATATGTAGAAAATGCAGATGGCAAATTTAAGAAATCTACTTACGAGGTAGTTTCATATGCCAAAACTGTAGCCCAACAATTAAATACCAGCCTTACCGCCATCTCTATTGGCGATGTAAACGCCGACGATTTAGCCCATCTGGGTAAATACGGAGCTGCTAAAGTGCTGAATGTATCTAACGAGAAATTAAAAACTTTTGTCAACCAGGCTTACGCTTCTATTATTGCCGAAGCAGCCCAAAAGGAAAATGCCAGTGTAGTAGTTTTGGCCAATTCTTTTACAGGTAAAGGATTAGCTCCGCGGATTGCCGTAAAATTGCAAGCCGGGTTGGCCGATAGCGCTATCGAACTGCCTAAAACCGAAGACGGAAAGTTTATCGTTAAGAAAACTGCTTTCTCTGGTAAAGCTTTTGCTTTTGTAGAATTAACTTCTGCAGTAAAAGTGATCGCTTTAAATCCAAACTCTTACCAAGTTGTTGAAAATGGTGCTACTGCTTCTGTAGAAGATTTTCAATCGGCAGCAAAAGAAAGCGATTTCAAAACCATGGTAAAAGAGATTGTTCGGGCAACTGATAAAGTATCTTTACCTGAAGCCGAACTGGTGGTTTCTGCCGGTCGAGGTTTAAAAGGACCAGAAAACTGGGGTATGGTTGAAGAACTGGCCCAATTATTAGGTGCAGCAACTGCCTGTTCTAAGCCGGTTTCTGATGCCGGATGGCGTCCGCACGAAGAGCACGTAGGTCAAACTGGTATTGCTATCAGCCCTAATTTATATATCGCCATTGGTATTTCGGGTGCAATCCAGCATTTGGCCGGTGTAAGCTCCTCAAAAACTATTGTGGTGATAAACAAAGATCCAGAAGCCCCGTTCTTTAAGGTAGCTGATTACGGAATGGTAGGCGATGCTTTTGAAATTGTTCCCAAACTAATTCAGGCTATTAAAGCATATAAAGCTCACGCTTAAACAGCTGCTTTAACAGTTTGCTTTAGCGGTGCTCTGGCAAACTGTTAAAGCAAACTGGAAATATTATGAAAAAAATAAAATTAGATATTGTTGGCTTATCTTATAGTCAGACACAATCTGGTGCTTACGCCCTGGTATTGGGCGAAGTGAGTGGCCGCCGCCGTCTTCCTATTATTATTGGAGGTTTTGAAGCGCAGGCTATTGCCATAGAGATTGAAAAAATGACTCCAAGCCGGCCGCTTACCCACGATCTTTTTAAAGCTTTTGCCCAAGCCTATCACGTTAGCATCCAGGAAGTAATTATATATAACCTGGTTGACGGGATATTTTATGCCAAATTATTATGCAGTGATGGTAAAAAAACCATTGAAATTGATGCACGTACCTCTGATGCTATTGCTTTAGCCGTTCGTTTTGATTGCCCAATCTATACCTACGAATTTATTTTAGCTACTGCAGGCATTGTTATAGAAGGCAATGATTTTGTATTTCTGGAAAATATAGAAGCTTCTTCCGGCGAAGAAAAAAGTGGGTCGGTAACATCCAATTATGCTTCGCTGAGTGATGAAGAGCTGAAAGTTAAACTTCAGGAAGCCTTGACAGAAGAAGCTTATGAAAAAGCTGCCCGTATCCGGGATGAAATGTCCAGACGTAAGTCTTCCTAATTCTAAATAAAATCCTTCCTTAACCCTATATTTTTTTTCAAAACCCCTGTATTTCCAATCTTATTTTTAATTTTCCCCCTTAATTCTAAGTTTACTCTAAGTTTACATTCATTTTATGGAGAGATATACCGGCCTTATAGGCATAGTGCTCATTTTTGCCATTGCGTTTTTGATGTCTAATAATCGCAAAGCAATTAATTACAGGCTGGTTTTTACCGGATTAGCGGTTCAAGTAGTATTGGCCCTATTTATCTTAAAAGTGCCCATTGGTAAAGAAATATTTGGCTGGCTGGGCGCCGCGGTAACCAAAGTGCTTGATTTTTCGCAGGCCGGTGCCAATTTTGTGTTTGGCGCATTGGTTAATAAGGAATTAATGGATAAAGCTTTTGGCGCAGGCAACGACTTTGTTTTTTTCTTTAAAATTATCCCTACCATTATTTTCGTAGCCGTTTTGGTAAGCGTAGCCTATTATTTAGGCATAATGCAGCGGGTAGTAAAGTTTATTGCCTATATCGTTTACAAAGTGATGGGGGTATCTGGTTCTGAAGCCTTATCTAATGTAGCCAGCGCCTTTGTGGGCCAGGTGGAAGCACAGATCATGATCAAGCCTTATCTAAGAGGAATGACCATGTCTGAGTTATTAGCCTCCATGACTGGAAGTATGGCCTGTATTGCCGGTGGAGTTATGGCCGTTTATATCGCTTTAGGCGTTCCGGCCGAGTATCTGATTGCAGCCAGCTTAATGGCCGCTCCGGGTGCTTTGGTAGTTTCCAAAATAGTTTGGCCTGAAACCGAAGTTTCTGAAACTAAAGGAAAGGTATCCTTAGAGATTAAGAAAACCAATGCCAACCTGGTTGATGCTATTTCGCACGGTGCCAGTGATGGTTTAAAAGTTGGTTTAAACGTTATTGCCATGTTAATTGGTTTTATAGCCATTATTGCTCTGGTAGATTATGTTTTAGGAAAAATTGGTTTTGGCCTAAGCCATCTGGGACTTTCGCTTGCTTTTATCGGTATTGATTTACAAACCCTGAGCTTAAACCAAATCCTGGGCTCCATATTTTCAATTTTTGCTTACGCGATGGGGGTTCCGGGAAAAGATGTTCAAGTAGCCGGTTCATTAATGGGAACCAAAATGGTAATTAATGAATTTGTGGCTTACCTGGATCTGGCTAAAATAAAAGCTACTCTGGATCCCAAAACATTAATCATTACCAGTTTTGCCCTTTGCGGATTTGCCAACTTCAGCTCTATTGCTATCCAGGTGGGTGGTATCGGTGAATTATCTCCAGAACGCCGTACAGATTTAGCAAAGCTTGGAGTTAGGGCATTAATTTGCGGAACCTTGGCTTCTTACTTATCTGCAACTATTGCCGGCATCCTGATCTAAAGAATAACCAGATTTCCTGTTAGCCCTAGAAATTACGCATTATGAAAAAATACCGGACAGATTCTAATTGTTTAAACTGTGGAAGTACTGTAACCGGCAAATTTTGCAGCAATTGCGGACAGGAAAATCTGGATTTAAAAGAAAGTTTCTGGCATATGCTAACTCATAGCGTTGCTGATTATTTCCATTTCGATTCTAAATTTTTCAAGACTATGAAACCCCTGTTTTTTAAACCGGGGTTTCTTACTAACGAATATAATGCCGGCCGGCGCACGACTTATTTACATCCCATCAGGATGTATATTTTCATCAGCATTATCTTCTTTCTATTTGTGTTTAGTGGCAATAAAAGTAAATTAAACCATAAAACGCCAGTTAAACAAACCCTGAATGGCGTACAAATGGATAGCCTGGAAAATGCTATCAGTAACAATCCTAATTTAAGCGCCAGCCAAAAGGCCCAAGAAATTAAAAACCTGGAACGGAAATTTTCCGGAGCTAAAGATGTGGTTTTTGCCCTGGGTGGACTCAGTAAAACAGATACCACCGTTGCTGCCTACACTTTACGTCAAAAATCCCTGTCCAAAGAAAAAAGGGATAACTTCCTGGTCTATTATTTAAAACGCAAAGAGCTGGTATTAAAGGAAACTGAAAATAGCTCAAATCTATTTTATCAGGCGTTTATTAGCTACATCCCTAAAATGATGTTTTTGCTTTTGCCCCTATTTGCGCTTTTACTAAAGGTTACTTTTTCTGGATCTAAAAAATATTATGCAGAGCATTTTATTTACGCTTTACACCTGCATTCATTTCTGTTCCTCTATTTTTTACTGTTTAAACTGATAGAAATGGTGGTAAAATTACCGGGTATTTTTGACTGGTTATTTACGGCTGGCTGGCTTTGGTATATATACCGGTCTTTAAAAACAGTATACCATAATTCCAGGGCCAAAACCATTTGGAAAATGATGGGTATTTTTGTAGCCTATTCCATCTTGCTGATAATCTGCCTAAGTATTTTTGCCTTTATTACCTTTATCACTATTTAATCAATCTCTTTTAACACGATACAGTTGGGGAAATGTAGAGTAAGATTCAGTTTGCAGATTCAGCACACTGAATCTGCATTAAATCTCACCGGATATCTTCTTCATATGAAATAAACACCCATTGCCCTGATTTATCTTTCTGATAATTCACTTTGTAGCTTTTGGGCGGCAGGGTAAAATGAAAACTAAGCGTTTGTTCATCCGGATTTTTTGGAATAAAGCCGGGTAAGATAGAATTGGCCACTAATTTTATTTGTTCTGCGGTATGAGCCATGGATATTTTGAATGAAGCTCAAATTTGAGGATTAATTTTTGTTTTTTCGTCTGTTGCTCATCGTTTTTCGTCCGTCATCTATTCTGCGCTGTTTATCGTTTATCGGCTCTCAATAATTATAGCAGAACCCAATTCCCCTCCTTTGGAGGGGTGCCCAAAGGGCGGGGTGGTTTAGTAGCTATTAGCTGTCGGCTGTTGCGATTTGTACAGCTTTTGCTTTTTAAAATATTTCGTCCATCGTTTTTCGTCTATCGTTAGTAGCTAATTCAAAAAATCTTCCTGATTATTTCTGAAAAATCAGGTTCTTTGCATCCAATGTCTTTATTCATTACCTCATTAAATTCTGGAAGTAACGGCAACTGTTATTATGTGGGCAACCAAAAGGAAGCTATTCTGGTGGATGCCGGTATTTCCTGCCGCGAAACCGAAAAACGCATGAGCCGCCTGGGTTTGTCCATGCAAAAGGTCAAAGCAATTTTCATATCGCACGAGCATTCTGATCATATTCGAGGTTTGGGGGTATTGGCTAAAAAATACCGTTTGCCGGTTTATATTACAGCCGATACGTTAAAAAGTGGCCGTTTGCAGTTGGCAGAGGACTTGATCAGGTCTTTTCAGGCTCATGAACCTTTACAAATTGGCGAGCTTTGTATCCAGGCCTTTCCTAAACTGCATGATGCTATTGAACCCTATAGTTTTCTGGTTTCCTGTAATGATATTAAGGTGGGCGTGTTTACCGATATTGGCCAGGTATGCGATCAGTTGATTCATTATTTTAAACAATGCCATGCGGCTTTTCTGGAAGCCAATTACGATGTGGAAATGCTGGATAAAGGCCGGTATCCTTATTATCTGAAAAACCGGATCCGGGGCGGGAAAGGGCATTTGTCCAATGCGCAGGCTCTGGCTTTATTTCAGGAGCACCGGCCGGAGTTTATGAGCCATTTGCTCTTATCGCATTTATCTAAAGATAATAACAACCCGCAACTGGTGCAGGAATTATTTAGCCAGGGCGATCATGGAGTGAAAGTTTCGGTTGCTTCCCGCTGGGAAGAAAGCCCGGTTTATCATATCCATGCTCAGAGCAGATCTTGCCCGGATTCTGCAATTGCCGGATGGGAAGAACTACCTTTTCCAGCTTGATTTTCCAGGCGATTAAAATATTTTTCTTGGATTAATATTTAAAAAATATGGAGTAATTTTGTAGCTCGATAGCATGCTTCATCGCTTTATTGCCATATCGCTCATTTGTACCGTAATTTCATCCAATCTTACGAGCTTTATGGTGTTCGCTATGTTTAAACTTAATCAGAGTTATATTATCCGTGAACTTTGCGAAAACCGGGCAAAACCGGCCATGCAATGTAATGGGAAATGTTACCTGAAAAAGAAGTTAAAACAGGCTGAACAAAACGAGCAGAAACAGGAGCAGCAAGTCCGCAAAAATTTTATGCAGGAAGGTTTTGTGCAGGAAAAGAAAGAGTTTAAATTCTCTCATATTTTGCTGGATATCCTCCATCTTCCTCCAGGTCAATTATACAGTTTTCAAACCCCTTCCTTGATATTTCATCCGCCCAGGGTTTAACCCGGTTTTCTAATTTTTATGGTTCAGGTTTCTCTGGTGTATTTCCTTCCGGGAGATCTATTTGTATAATTGAAAATTTAAAACGATGAAATTTTTCTTATCGCTTTGCCTGCTGGTATTCACTGGGCAAAGTTTATTCTGTCAGCAGCTGATTCAAGGCCGCGTGACAGACGCCCAAACTCGGGAACCTGTTTCCCGTGCCAGTGTGCTTTTGCCTAATTCAGCAAAAGGGGGCACGCTGACCGATATTTCCGGCCGCTTTAGTATTCGTGTAGAAGCCACTACCGATTCATTATGGATCACCTGCACGGGTTATCAATCGCAAAAAGTTGCCCTTAAGTCTGCGGAATTGTGGATAGCGTTGGAACCTTCGCTGAGTACTTTAAATGAGGTGGTGGTATCGGCCCGCAGGGAACAGCAATCCCGTAAGGAAGTGCCTGCGGCTATCAGTAAAGTTAGTAATTCGGTTATCCAGGATACTCGTGCTACTTCTTTATATCAGTTACTGAATAAAGTATCGGGAGTGTATATGGTTAATCTGGGGAATGAGCAGCATACCATGGCCATCAGGCAGCCTATTGGCTATAATGCTTTGTATTTGTACCTGGAAGATGGGCTGCCCATTCGTCCGGTAGGTATTTTCAATCATAATGCCTTGTACGAGATCAATATGAACGAGGTGAAAGATATGGAGGTGATCAAGGGGCCCGCATCTTCTTTATATGGTAGTAATTCCATCGGCGGAGCTGTTAATTTCAATACGCAGAACCCATCGTTAGGCAACAGCGGGCATTTTTCTGTGCAGGGAGATACTTATAATTATTCCCGGATCGATGGCGCCGGAGGTTCTCATACCGGCAAATTGGGTGTTTATGTTTCCGGGTATGCAGCCCATCAGCAAAACAGCTGGCAGGATTATACCAATTTTGATAAATATTCCGGAACGCTGAAAACCACCTATGATTTGAATGCCGGAACCCGTTTCACTTTGATGGGAACCTACAATTTTCTGAATACCCAAACGCCCGGAAGCTTGGATAGCACCCGTTTTTACAATCGCAGTTATGCCAGCAATCAGCGTTTTACTTACCGTAAAGTAAATGCTTTTAGAGCAAGCGCCCGGGTTGATCGTGTGTGGAATAATCAGAATGCCAGCTTTTTGACCCTTTTCTTTCGCGATAATTCTACCGGACAGCTTCCGGCTTATTATATCCAGGATATCCGCGATCAGCAGAGACAGTACCTGCGCTCTGCCGGCCAGGAAAATGATCTGAGCTTTAGGAGCTACGGATTTTTAATGCAGCACCGTGCCGGGTTTAAGTTTTTGAACTCGGAGTTGGTTGCCGGCCTTTATTTGGATCATAGTCCTAGTTCTTTTCAGGCCACTTACCTCCAAATCCAGAAAGATGTGCTGAGAAATTATTATACCGGATATACCAATACCGACTCGCTGATCGATCATTATCGTCTCAATCTGTTTAATTCTGCCGCTTATATGCAGTATGAAATGCATCCTGTAACTCCATTGCGAATTGTTGCCGGCTTGCGCTATGATCATTTGGTTTATGATTTCAGGAATCAATTGCCTCCAAGCCAGACCAAATACAAGCAACAGGAGCAGAATAACTACAATGTTTTGGCGCCAAAAATAGGGGCTACCTATGATTTTGGTAAAGGGAAAGGACTTTATACCAACTTTAGCGTGGGTTTCCAGCCCCCAGAAACCAGTACCTTATACAGCTCCCGGCAACTAGTTCCTTTAAAGCAGGCCACTTTTTATAATTATGAATTGGGTGGCTGGATGCCTTTGCTGCAAAATAAGCTGAACCTGGAGCTGAGTTTTTATGATCTGGAAGGAAAGAATGAGATCATCAGCGTTTTAATGCCCGATAATAGTACACAAAACCAAAATGCGGCAGCAACCCGCCATATGGGCGTGGAATATACTTTAACGTATTTCCCATCTTCGCAATGGCTTTTCCGTTTTAGCGGCACCAATGCCCGCCATACCTATGTACAATACAGCGAGATCCAATCCGGACAAACATACACTTATAATGGGCAGCGCATGAGCAATGCACCCAACTGGATAGCCAACACAGAGCTTAGCTGGAAACCCAGTTTTATGCATGGCTTTCGTTCATCGATAGAATGGCAGCATATTGGCGCTTACGCTACTGGTTTGGTAAAAAATAGTCCTTACCAGGGATATGACTTTTTCAATCTGCGATTGGGTTATGACTTGAAAGGCAATTTTGCTAAAGGAACCGGCATTTGGTTGAATGTGCTTAATCTAGGCAATAAGCTTTATGCCACCAACGTGATTGGTAACCAATATGGTTTGACGTATACCGCGGCAGCGCCAAGAACTTTTTCGATCGGTCTAAAATATTCATTTGCCGATCAAAAATCCTTGCATAGAGAAAATTAAGTCTGTTTATAGAAGTAAAAAAAGATTTGCAAACGATGAAATTACGATACACTATTATACTATACATTGCCGCTGTTTTCCTGATGGCTTCCTGTTCTGATTTGCCTGAGAAAACTCCTGCGCAAAGGTTAAGCACTGCCGATGCCGATGCTTCCGGACCTTATTTTACCCATGATAACAAGGACAATCCGGTTCTTTGCTGGACGGAGAAAGATCCTTCAGATTCTTTGTACCGGTTAAAATATGCGGTTTACGATGTTCAAAATAATCAATTTCTTGATCCTGTAACAGTTACCCCATCCCGTGGCAGTAATGCCACGGCAGAAAGCATGAGCAAAATTGCTTTTAAAGCCGATGGGAGTATTATTGCCGTTTTCGGGAAACGCTTTGAGAACGAGAAAAATCCTTATGCCGGGGCCATTTATTACAGTATGTCGGCAGATGAAGGTAAAAACTGGTCTGAGCCTCAGTTCCTACACTCGGATACTGTTCATACCTATGGCCGTAGTTTTTTTGATATAGCCACGCTAAAAGATGGCGAAGTGGCTGCCATTTGGCTGGATGGTCGTTTTGGAAAAGCGGAAAAAGGTTCGGCTTTATTTTTTGCCAAAACAACAAAAGGTGCCGGTTTTGGTCTGGATCAATTGTTGGATAAAAGCACCTGCGAATGCTGCCGTACGGAGTTACTGGTCGATCAGACCGGGAAAATCCATGTAGCCTATCGCAGTATCCGTTATCCGGAAGCTCTTTTGGGTAAGCAGGCCCGGGATATGGCTTATCTTTTTTCGGCCGATAATGGTCAAACCTTTTCCGAGTCCAAAATCATAAGTAACGATCATTGGGCTATTGAAGGTTGTCCACATACCGGACCTTCCTTAGCCGCCGATAAAAATGGGCTGCATGCTCTTTGGTTCACCGCCGGCGGAAATTCGGGTTTGTATTTTAGTACGGCTTCAGAAGGTGGTCGCTTTTCTCCCCGCACTTTGCTCAGCGCAGAGGGGCGGCATCCGCAAATGTGTTCTCTGGCTAACGGCCGTTTGGCCTTAGTTTGGGAAGAGGATAAGGGCGCTCATCATCCGGCAGGTAATGAACATGGGAATCACCAACAACAAATGGGAGGACATAATCACCCTGCGGCGGCTACAGCTTCAGGAATTTCTCTGCGAATTATTCATCCTGGTAAGGAAGATAAAAATATAGCCCTTAGTGATGGAAAACAGGCCGATCATCATGCGGTGATTAGCCCTCTGAGTAAAAACCTGCTTGGGGCCTGGGTTCGGGAAGAAAACGGGCGTTCGGCTGTATATTATTCCAGGGTGAAGTTGTAATCTCTGAGGTGTTCGAGGTATTTTTTTAGCTTTTGGCACTATGATCATAAAGCCGAAGAGAATAGAATTGAAGTTTATCAGTTATCTTCTGTTGGATGCTTAAGCAATACGCAGGTTGGTGCAAATAAAGCCAGATCGCTCCGAAGCACTTTTTCGGCCTTCACAAGGTTTAGCGTGAAGAAAGTTTTAAAAACAGCCTGTAAGAACATTCAATGGAACACTTCAGAAAGCAATTCGGAGAAGTGTTGTAGGAAAATTTGGTGAGCAAAAACTTTCTCACGGCTCGAATTGCGGATAGCTGTTTTTAACACTTTTAGCTAAAGCTTGTGCAGCCTTGAATTTTTGTTACTTTTTTTTTAAGAAAAAAGTAAAAGAAACGTTAAGAAGAGCATTTAACCATTCAGAGTGTGTTTGGTTGAGCACATAATGTTAGTTTTTTGATACCCCGTATTTCAAAATTAATTTATTCATTTATCTTGGTGGCTGAAAATTATGCTTGAATAAAATCAGCAGCATAATTTTCAGCCTCCTAAACCCAGAAAAATGAAGAAGATCATTCTGTTTTTTTGTTTGTTCATTTCCATGCGGATTTATGCGCAACAAGCGGCCGAAATCCATAAAAAAGCCATTGTAGTAGATACGCACGTGGATGTGTTATCTGACCAGTTGACTCTGAATTTTGACATCGGAAAAAAGCAATCTTTTGGTCATTTTGATTTGGTGAGGGCCCGGGAAGGCGGCTTGGATGTGCAGGTTTTTTCTGTTTGGAGCGATGAGAAAGGCGGTTTTTCTTTGGCCAACCGGCAAATAGATACTTTAAATGCGTTGATCAAGCGTTACCCTAATAAAATTGCCCTGGTAAAAAACTCCAAAGAGTTGAAAGCGGCGATAGATCAGGAACGTTTGGCAGCACTGGTTGGAGTGGAAGGCGGCCACATGATTGAAAACCGGCTGGATTATATAGACAGTCTGGCAATAAGAGGCATGGCTTATATGACCCTGACCTGGAATAACAGTACGCCCTGGGCAACTTCGGCGGCCGATGAAAATTCAGGAAAACCGCTTCCGCATAAAGGATTAACTGATTTTGGGAAAGAAGTAGTGCGGCGGATGAATAAACTGGGAGTAATGGTTGATCTTTCGCATGTGGGCGAACAAACCCTGGCCGATGCCATTCAGGTTTCTACCAAACCGGTTATTGCTTCGCATAGTTGCGTGTATGCTATTAATCCGGTTTCTCGTAATTTAAAAGATGATCAAATCAGAGCCATTGCCCAAACCGGCGGAGTAGTATTTGTGAACTTTTATAGCGGTTTTCTTGATCCTGCTTATCAGCCCAAATATGAGGCTTTATTGGCAAAATACGCTTCAGAAATTGCAGATTTGACCAAACAGTT
>DASQIU010000008.1:0-3603 GCA_035631395.1 Daejeonella sp.
GTAATAAATCGCAATTGCCTGTGAGTGTTGCACGGAATTTGATGGTGACTGTTGAAAGGGCATTTACATTCCCTCCCTTGGTACTATTTGCTCCGGATCCTACCCGGAACGTTACCTGATTGTTAACAAACTCTGCTGCATCTCCGTCCTTATTGGTGGAATAATTTACCCAGGCTCCATTATCTGTTTTGGTTTGCAGTTGGGAGATATTGGTTAACAATGGAGAAATAGTATTGGTGAAAACGGTGTTTTTGCTGATATCACTACCAATATTTTTGAGCGTATAGGTAAACTCTACTGTTTCTCCTACTTTAACCGGTTGCCCGGGATTGGTAATATTGGAAAAAGACTGATGGAAAGTGTAGTATGGGTTTAGAACGTCAATAGCTGTGGTAACAACCCCAATGGCATACCGGTCTTGGGTGGTTGCTAGTGTGATTTTAGCTTCAGAAATATTATTTCCCAACTTTACAGATGAAGATTTATTAGGAAACATGAGGATACTGGCATCATAACCTAAAGTATTGGCATGGGCAGGATTTCGGGTGGTTACAATATTGCCATTATAAGTGATTGAAGCATTAAAAGTATTATTGGTACTGTGAGCTGCATCGGCCAATATATTCCCATCAAAACTCATATAATCGCCGGAAATACCCCGGTCTCCTTCATAAGCTACAAAACCTAATTCAAAATTTACCGGTCCCGCCGGTGGAGTTAAAAACCCTTTAATTGGTATATTGTATGAGTTGACGCCCTCAATACCTGCCAAGCCATCAAATACAGTCAGATTACGGTATGAAGGAGCTAAATCATTCTGGTAAACAATAACGATTGTCCAACCGGCCTCAACTTTGATTTTTCCTTCTTGTGCATCTACATTGGCTACCCAATAAGTTCCATTAATTTGTGAATTATTATTTACCAGGTCAGTTATATCTTTAAAGCATTGGTAATGTTCATTTCCATATGCACCAAAATCTTCATCTGCCACTATATCCATGTATCCTGTCTCATTGGGAAGTTTAAGTTTAACTTTATTTCTTCCTGAAACCGGTTTAGCAGTAGAGCCCCCCCAATAAAGGCCCGCAAAAGTTATTTTAGAGCAGGCGGGCAATAATAGATCTGAAGAGCTGGAATTGAAAGTACTGTTATCATTATCTACATCAATAAAGACTGAAGTGAAACTGTCGTTGTTACTACTTCCTTTTGGAGGATTTTCTTTAACTGCCTTATTAGCGCTGCTATTATTTTTATCATAATCTTTTGCAGTTAAACTATTATTAGACAAATAAACAATTCCTCCTCTTTGCTCAATTTGATAGCGGATATTAAAAGGAGTAACCACCTGGCCATATACTTTATTTCCCAAACTTCCCGATAAAACACCTATCAGCACGAGTAAAAGCAGGCTTAGATTTTTACGCATACCACCAAATCTGCTTACTCTTTGAAGTTGCGGGGCAATGGCTGCCGGCATATACTTTAAGTTTTGTGAAGAGAGCTGACTGAAAAAGCGGGTAAAAACGTTCATACAAGTAATTTTATGTCTTCCCTGTAGGGCAGATAAAGCAAAAAATCAGGCTACTTTTCTAAATACTAAAAAATAGCTTCTTACGTTGTACGAAATTTGGGGCAAAAAGTTATCCCTAAGGTTAAAGATCAACAAGTTATATTTTCCTGAAACAGAGGCAATTAAACACAATTAAGGAAGTTAATTAACCATGGATGGAAAACTTTGTCATGGGACTTCATACGAAGAGAAATGACAGAGGGCAGGAAATGACGGAAATCATTGTGTCACGGCCCGCTCAAAATCAAGTTGTTCTTAGCTTAGAGATCGATGCAAACCCGGAAGGACTAATAACGAGAAAGTTATTAAAATAAAATGGCCTCTCAGGATTCTGAGAAGCCATAATCAAGGCTGGCAGCTATTAAACTAAAATGGCTTCCCGTTTTCGGAAAGCCATTTTGTATTCTCGTTATGTAGATTAATATGACCACAAATCGTGCTCTTTATTCATTAGCTCTTTTCTGATTCGCTCTGATTCAAATAACTTATCAATTCCCTGGGCATAATCTTTAATCCGTAAATCTTCCGGATTAGATTGCTTAACGATATAGCTGGAAAACAGTCGCTTCATAAAAACATCGTCGTAGCTTAAGCCTGTGGCATCATTATGGCGATTGATCACTTCCTTATTAACCAGGATATGACGGGCTTCGGGGAAATAGATCCAGAAGGCGGGTTGGTCATCTAATACTTCACCTGCAGCCTTTACTTTTACCATAGGTGCTATGCCAATAATTCTGGGTTCAAAAATAGAACGTTGCTTATCAAATATCCAGTCTTCCTTAATCCGGAATTTGATCACACTGTCTGGATTAAACTCCCCGGGTTTTATCTGAGTACCGGTCTGATTTCCGTTAGCATCAAAAATAGGGACCAATACACTGTCGGCAAATCTAGCCATGGCAGCCTCCGGCTTTAATATTACAGAAAACTCATCCCCATTAATGTCCTCTTTAGTGCTGGTGGCATCGTAGGCAGTTAATTCGCCAGCCATAATTGCTTCCATTAACGCATCAATTAAGCGGCCCTTGGGAGAGGCAAACACTATATTCATTTTTTCACGCAAATCTATTTCACGCCAAATACGTTTGCTGAGCATTACATCCGATTCGCGTAAATAAGCATACGGAGTAACCGTTGCGTTTAAGATATTATTTTTCTTATAATATCCATCCAAGGGCTTATCTGTTGAGGTAGGCTTGGTGCTATTGTTCAGATTAGGAGCCTGAGCAAACGCTACCGCATTTGCCAACAAAAAGGCCAAAACTAATAAGTTCTTTTTCATTGCACTTGCTTTTATGGTCTTGCAGTTTCTATGTATTCTGTTGTTTCAAACATCTTTTCAATCACAGAAACGGCTCTATTTTTAATCAGTTCTATTAAGAGTTATGTATAAGTTTCAAAGCTGGCTTTAATTAGCTTTGAAAACTATTCCATCCAACTGCCTTTGTGAACCATCTGGTCCTACTGCTACAATATTATCAAAAATCACACGAGTACCGGGTGTTACACCAGCCATAGCCGCCTGCATTTGAGAGCTAAAGGTATTTCCATTAGCTTGCAATACAACCGCATCAGCTCTTGGTTTAGAAATAACAAGATCAAAACGGGTGATCTTAAATTTAGCATCAAAGTCAAAATGCTCTAATTCAGCAAACAAAGCGTTCTGTGACTTAATAATTACTGAACTCATATCGCCACCGGTTTTACCGGCAAACTTAGCTTTCGGATCCGGAATACGTTTTACACGGAAATCGGTGGCTCCAATAGTTTGAACTTTGCCATTAATTTCGGCTGCTACATGTACTTTAGCCTCGCCAATAGAATTTACCGTAACGGTATATTTGCCATTTGAGCCTGAAATGCTTCCACCAGTCATGGTTACCCGGAGATTTTCTTTAGGGATACCTGGCGCCGAAACAGAAACCGGGTTAGGTACACCAATATAAAACACGTTCATTTTATCAGGCGATACTACCGCCGAAGGTCGTGATACCTGGTATTTTTGCTCGGCTGTCTTGTACTCTTTA
>DASQIU010000009.1:0-5281 GCA_035631395.1 Daejeonella sp.
ATCAGGAACAGCATTACTTTCAAATCGGGTTTTTCTGTATCAAACTCCAGGGCTATGCGCTCCTGTAAAGCATTCCATTTTATATTGATTTCTGCAGGTGTCATTCGCAAATATAAGATTTGCCCTCCGGGATTTTTTTCTCCCGCTGATTTTGCAGATAAGCGCAGAAAATATTTAGAAAAAAGCAGGATCAGCGATCTATTTTCAGCTCCGCAGATGTGCAAAAACAACTTAGAATGTTTTTTTTAAGCCTTCAGCTTATTTGATTGAGATTGTTTTGCGTATTATTCAAAAATCTCCATTTATCCTCATCTGCAAATTTTATCTAGACCTCATTTTTACATTTGCCCTCCGGGGGTTTTCTCCCGCTGATTTTGCAGATGAGCGCAGAAGATATTTAGAAAAGCAGGATCAGCGAGCTGTTATTCAGCTCCGCAGATGTGCAAAAACTAAAAATCTCCATTTATCCTCAGGTACAAATTTAATCCAGATCTCATTTTTTATATTTGACCATGCAGAAACCTATTTGCGCCGCATTGTTGGCTTATGGTATGTCGGGGAAAATATTCCATGCCCCTTTTCTTCATCAGCATCCCGGCTTTAAACTATATGCCGTATTAGAGCGCCATAAAAAATCGGCCCGGGCAGATTACCCGGAGATTAGGAGCTATGATACCCTGGAAGAGCTATTGGGAGATGCACAAATTGAACTGATAGTAGTCAACACGCCCAATAATACCCATTTTGAGCTGGCCCAAAAAGCTTTATTAGCCGGTAAACATGTGCTGCTAGAAAAACCGGCGGCCACCTCGCTGGCAGAAGTCCAACAACTGTTTGAATTGGGCCGGAAACTGAATAAAAAGGTTCTGGTTTATCAAAATCGCCGCTGGGCCAGCGATTTTTTAGCGGCCCGGCAAATAATTGAAAGCGGCCAATTGGGTCAAATTATTGAAATCCATTTGCGTTTTGACCGGTATCGTAATTTTATCGGACCAAAAACCTTTAAGGAAACTCCGGTGCCGGGCAGCGGCATTTTATACGATCTGGGATCGCATCTTCTGGATCAGATCATCAGTTTATTTGGCAAACCTCTGGCTTTTCAAAAAACCCTGGGAAAATATCGCCCGGGCACACTGGTAGATGATTATGCCACCTTGCATCTGCAATACCCCGAACAGATCAATGTTTTCATTACTGCGAATATGCTGGTAGCCGATCCACAGGCGGGCATTGTGATCCATGGAACCCGGGGCTCGTTTATCAAATCCTTTTGCGACACCCAGGAAGAACAACTACAGCAAGGCTGGTTACCAGGCGATAAAGGTTTTGGTCTGGAACCCGAAGGCCAGGAAGGAAAACTAACCCTGATCAATGATCAGGGAGAAAAAACTACCGAAAAGATTGGTTCACTTAAAGGGCGCTACATGGATCTTTTTGAAGCCGCTTATCAAACTATCCGGAACGGAAAAGAGTTTCCGATTAAAGAAAAGGAGATTCTTATACAAATGGAGTTATTAGAGAGATAAATGGTTAAACTTTCCAAAAGTCCTAAAACTTTTGGAAAGTTAGGACTGCACCCTGGCCATCCGTAAATAAAGCGGAAATTTCACCGGCAAAAAGTGGTGGTTTCTCCAGGCATGTTTTAAATCTGGCAAAATCATATCTAAAGGGTTCGTCCCATTTTTTTGAATATAATGGTGTACCGCCGACCAGGTATTTAAATAACCTAAGAAATGTTCAAAAGTCCAGGAAGCTTTAATATTAAATTTAGGCGCAGGTATTTCCTTAAATGGGAAAGGGATAGTTTGATAATGTTCATCAATATAATGCCTTTCAGAGTCCCAGTAAGACCCTAAAATATGGGTATAAAAATTCCGTATGATGGTACTTATAGCCGGTGTAATTTCCAGCAAATTATAACACCAAACGGCCAATATAGCCTGTTTGGCGCTAACGCGATAAACTTCCCGATAAAAGGCCTCAAAATCAAACCAGTGAATGGCTTGGGCCACCGTAATCAAATTAACCGAATGGGATGGAATATCCGTTTTTTCTGCGGGCGCCAATTGATAACGGATATTGGGCTTTTGAACCGCGTTTTGCAATTGGGTTTGGCTGATATCGCTGGCTTCTACCCGATCGAAATAAGCAGCTAAAACAGCAGCCACCTGCCCGTTTCCGCAGCCACAATCCCAGGCTACACGGCGTTCAGGAACATAACTCAGCAAAAAATTGTACAAAGCAGCCGGATATACCGGGCGGTATTGCGCATAACTGGCCGCGTAAGAAGAAAAATTATCTTTCATGGCGTAAAAAACAATACTAAAAATATGAAAAGCAGAAAAGGACAAGTTTGTACTTCAGCCCATCTGACCCTCTCCTGTAGTTGCAGCTATACTATTCTTTCAATTTGCTTTATTGTTAAAAGTGTCGCCTTGCTTATGGTGTCATTATCAACTCCTAATTTTTTAAGATTACTTGCAACTTGTTTAAGAGTATTAACTTGTTGGTTATTTTTAAGATTACTCGCAACTTGTTTAAGAGTAAGTTTATTAGCTTGTTGGTTATAATAACTTGAGCCATATTGAACAAAAACTTGGTCAATAGTTATAACTTTAGATTCAGCAATTTCGGCGATTTGTTCAACTGCCTTTATTGTGTTTATATCTGATAACTTTCCAAGTCCAAATTCATAATCTAAGATTTCTTTTACTCGCTGATCTGGCTTTATTGTATCTACTCCAAATACCATTCTTAAATGCTGGAATGTAGCAATACCTACATTTGGTATTGCTCCTATAATGTCAGTTTTATATCCAGACAAATCTGCTTTAGTTCCCCAATTGTTCATCAAAGTAAAGTCATCGGAGATTAATGGATTATCTTTTTTTAGTTGCTCTATTTTGTTGAGGATATTTTTAAGAGTTCTATATTTCTTTTCATCTTTGTGACCCCAAAAACTATAAAAGTCATTTTGACTTTGATTTTCTATTAGTTCATTAAGTTCTGAAAAGTTTTTCAAGTTAGGTTGTTGTTCCTCAATTTTCTTAACATTAGGTTCAACAACTTTGTTATAATTTCGATTTGCAGCTAAAACCACTTCAATTAGCCTGATCGCTGGTTTTTCTTTGGATTTATTCGAATAACTAGTTGTTGATTTTTCCGCTGATTGAATGATTGGTATTCTTCCAAAAGTTGAGAATCCATGTCCTGTTTTAGTTAGTTCCTTACTTCCTAATTCTTCAAGTTTTTTAAGTATTTCTTCTTTTGAAATGTAGTCTAAAATATCGAAGTTTCTCCTAGTCATTTGGTTTCCGCGATTTATGTTATAGTTGCATCTAAACGCTCCCCGTTGAGCGGGGATAACCTGCATCAAAGTTTAGCTCAGCACTAAAGATAATGAAAAGCAGGGAAGTATCAGATTGCACTTCCGTCCACCTATCGCAAAACCCTATTAACGGTTCGGGCTTATTTCATGTCACGATATTGTTCAAAGAATTTCATATCAGGCTCAAAAATTGTTTTCGGCATTACGCCTAATTCAACATTTTCAAACATTTCAACTAATTTCTCACCATCAACCAACTCAAGTTTAATATTTGACTTTTCTATTTCAGTAGAATTTTTTGCAAATGATCCAGTAGTTATCATCAAACCTTTTTCAACACTTCTTTTATTAGTTTCCATTACGCCAATAAAGGCTTGAACCTTTTCAGTCGGAACTGTTCCCTGGTATCTTTTGCATTGAAAAAATACACTCAAACTCACAAAAGGGTTTAATTTAAGTGTAGCATAACCATCAATTCCACCGTCATGAGAACGCTGTGTAATTTCTATGTTTTCAAAGTTGTACTCTTTTAGAAGTCTACCACATAAATGTTCAAACCCTACTGGGGATATACTTTGCAACACTTCTAACAGAGAGGGCTTTATTAAAACTTGCCCTTCTTCTGGTTCAGTTGCTTCTTGCGCTTTTACAACATTTTGAGTTTCTCCCTCAACTGATTCTTTGTTTTCTCTCAGATCTTGAAAAATTTTGACCCATTTCAAAAAGATATCATGAGCTTGCTTGTCATTAAGTTTCGTATTCCACCCTTTTGGTGTTAATGTCCAAACTCCATGTTTTGATGAATCGAGTAGTTCGTCCCAAACCAAATATTGTCTTGCCCATGCGATTTGATTTGGAAATTTTAATTGTCCAGATTTTTCATAGCGTGCATTTAATATTTCATCTGGTATTTTATGCGCTGTCCCTATCCATTCTGCAATCTCCCGAGGTTTAGCTGATCCACCTAATGCTCTTAATGCGTCTAGAACAGGTCCAAACCACTTAATAAATTCTGCTTGTCCGTTTTTCTTTTTACTCATGTCTTATTCTTTGGCACGGCCGCTAACTAATATAGAAAACGCAACATATTGCATCTATACAATAAATCTTTTAAAATTCGCCACTGCATGAAAACACACACTATCAACCCAAACGCTCTTTCAAATCCAGCTTATGTTTGCGAGCGGTATCTTTGGCAATATCATAACCGGCATCGGCATGGCGAATAACGCCCATTGCCGGATCATTGTGCAGTACCCGTTTAATGCGTTTTGCAGCATCTTCTGTACCATCGGCCACGATAACCATACCAGCATGAATGGAATAACCAATACCTACGCCGCCGCCATGATGCAAAGAAACCCAACTGGCGCCGCCGGCAGTATTTACCAGGGCATTCAAAATAGGCCAGTCGGCAATGGCATCCGAGCCATCTTTCATGGCCTCGGTTTCGCGGTTGGGCGAAGCCACTGAACCGGTATCCAAATGATCACGACCGATCACAATGGGAGCTTTTACTTTTCCTTCGGCCACTAATTTATTAAAGGCCAGCCCGGCTTTTTCCCGCTCGCCCTGACCCAGCCAGCAAATCCTGGCGGGCAGACCCTGAAAAGCAATGCGCTCCTGTGCCATCTCAATCCAGCGGCGTAAACCCTGATTTTCCGGAAAAAGCTCCAGGATCACTTTATCGGTTTCATAAATATCTTGAGGGTCGCCGCTTAAGGCTGCCCAACGGAATGGGCCTTTTCCTTCGCAAAACAGCGGGCGGATATAAGCCGGTACAAATCCGGGAAAGTCAAAGGCATTTTTAACACCGGCTTCCAGGGCACGACCACGCAAATTATTGCCATAATCAAAAGTAATGGCGCCGCGTTTCTGCAGCTCCAACATTTGCTTTACATGCTTGGCCATGGTTTCGTAAGAATGCTTAATATACTCCTGCGGATTTTGCTC
>DASQIU010000010.1:0-36201 GCA_035631395.1 Daejeonella sp.
TTGCACCATGGAACGGGCCCTGAGCGAATTTGTAATTGAAGGAATACAAACTACCATTCCTTTCCATCTCAAATTAATGAGAAACCCAAATTTCAGAGCCGGTAACTTTACCACCAAATTTATGGAAAGCTTTGACATAGAAGCATAAGCCTTCTTCAAGAAAAATAACCTTAAATACCATTCTTTCAAATAGAATGGTATTTTTGTTTTTACCATACTATGAGCGAAATAGAAAGAAGCGACTTGATCAAAGCCGTAAAAGAAAGAGGAAAAAACCTGGAAGCTGAAATGTCTTTTTTTGACCACCTGGATGTTCTGCGTAAACATTTGGTGCGAGCAGCTCTGGGTATTGTAGTTTTTACATCCCTGGCTTTTGTGTACTATGATTTTATTTTCGATGAAATCATCATGGGACCTAAAAAAACCAGCTTCTGGACTTACCGGATGATGTGCATTTTAACCGAAAAATTCAACCTGGGTCCTGAGTTTTGTGTTAAAAAAATCAACTTCAACATCATCAATACCGAAATGGCCGGACAGTTCACCTTACAAATGAACTCCTCATTTATAATCGGGCTTATATTAGGCACTCCCTACCTGCTGTATGAACTATGGCGCTTTATAAAACCTGCCTTACATGAAAAAGAACGGAAATCGGCCAATGGGTTTACGTTTTATGCAAGCATCCTGTTTCTTATTGGTTTGTTGTTTGGCTATTATCTGATAGCGCCTTTGTCTATCAATTTCCTATCAAACTATACGGTTAGCTCTGAGATAAACAACCAAATTACCATCGATTCTTATCTGGCCACCGTGGCAACCTTGTCTCTGGGAACCGGTATCATATTTGAATTGCCCATTATCATTTTTATCCTATCCAAATTAGGAATTATGACGCCCGCATTCATGCGTTCATCCCGCCGGTATGCTGCCGTTATTATTCTGATTATTGCAGCCGTGGTAACGCCAACTACAGATTTAATAACTATGCTTACTGTTAGTTTCCCGCTATTTTTATTGTACGAAATCAGTATTCTGGTATCGGGCCGGGTAGAAAAACGCAAAAAAAAGGCAGAGGTCGATTTTTATAAAGGATAAAGGCACATTTATCCCCAAAATTTTACGTTTAAGTATGTATTAATAACATACATTTATGGCGATGAATGATAAAATAACAATAGCCATTGGCGCAGACCATGCCGGCTTTGAGTACAAGCAGCATTTAATAGACTATTTGAAGGATTATCATCTTAAAGATTTTGGAACCAATAGTCCTGATTCTGTAGATTATCCGGATTTTGCCCATCCGGTGGCATCGGCTGTAGAAAAGAAAGAATACACCATGGGTATTCTAATTTGCGGAAGCGCCAACGGCGTTGCCATTACCGCCAACAAACATAATGGCGTGCGTGCAGCCATTTGCTGGAACGAAGAGCTTGCCTCACTTGCCCGCCAGCATAATGATGCCAATATTTTATGTATTCCTGCTCGTTTCGTTTCTGAAGAAATGGCCAAACATATGGCCGACAAATTTCTGACCACCGAGTTTGAAGGCGGCCGACACGGCAAGCGGGTTGATAAAATTTCCTGTTAACCAATTATAAACCTTAACCTAAATTAAATATATGAAGAAACCTTTCTTGTGGGCTCTGGCCCTGAGTATCTCCCTGCAGGCCTTTGCCCAAGACCCTGCAGCGCAGAAGTTTGCCAAACAAATAGCCGTTAAAAGTGCCAAAAAACATCTTAGCACTTTGGCTTCCGATGAATTTGAAGGACGCGAAACCGGCAAACCCGGAGCTGAAAAAGCAGCCAATTATATTGCCGCTGAATTCAAAAAATTAGGCTTAACGGCCCCGGTTAACGGATCCTATTTCCAGAATATTCCCTTGGTGGAAAGCTCTGTAGAGGCCCGCTCATTTACCGTTAATGGCAGCTCCTTAGCTTACGGAAAAGATTATTATTTTGGTAATAGCTCAGAGGATAAAACCATTACGGCCCAGGAAATTGTTTTCATTGGCTATGGTATCGATAGCGATAATTACAGCGATCTGAAAAATACCGACATTACCGGCAAGGTGGTTTTATATATCAATAAAGGCGAGCCTGTTCAATCTGGTATTTCGGCCATTACCAAAACCAAAGACTTGTCTGACTGGAGTACCAGCCGTTCTAAACGTATCCAATATATTCAAAGCAAAAAGCCCTCGCTAATTTTAGCTGTTAGTCCGGATGTGGCTCCTTTGCTGGAAAAAAATGGAGAAATGATTGCTTCTGCCGGCGGCCGTCTGTCTATCAAAAAAGACAAAGCAGCAACGACTGCTAATCCAATGGCGCCAATTATCAATATTACAACAGCAGTGGCCAACCAGATCTTAAAAAGTTCAGGAAAAACCTACGAAGACCTGAAATCGGTTATTGATAATAGTGCAGCTCCGCAAACTCAAACAGTAAATGCAAACCTGAGCACCAGTTTAGGACAGAAAATTAAGGATGTAAAAGCTGTAAACGTATTAGGCTATTTACCGGGTACCGATTTGAAAGATGAAGTGCTGGTATTCTCGGCTCACTACGATCATATTGGTTTAACTACCAGCGGAACCGATAAAGTAAATAACGGCGCCGATGATGACGGTTCTGGCACCACCGGGGTTTTAGAAATTGCCCGTGCCTTTTCTAAAGCGAAAAAAGCCGGAAAAGGTCCTCGTCGCAGCATCTTGTTCTTAACCGTAGTTGGCGAAGAAAAAGGGTTATTGGGCTCACAATGGTATTCAGAAAATCCGGTTTTCCCATTGGCCAATACCATTACCGACCTGAACATTGATATGATCGGCCGTGTAGGTTTTGAATATCAAGGCAAAGCTGATTCAGCAAATTATTGCTACCTGATCGGTTCAGATAAATTAAGTACTGACCTGCACAAGATCAGCGAAAATGCCAATGCCACTTATACCAAATTGAAAATCGATTATAAGTATAACGATCCTAAAGATCCGGAGCGCATTTATTACCGTTCAGACCATTATAACTTTGCTAAGCACAACATTCCGATTGTTTTCTACTTCAATGGCGTTCACGAAGATTATCACAAACCAAGTGATGAGGTAAGCAAAATCAACTTCCCATTGCTGGTTAAACGGGCTCAACTGGTATATTTTACCGGCTGGGATCTAGCCAACCGCGATAAACGTCCGGTAGTGGATGTGGTAAACGATATGCCGGCATCCCGCTAATCTGAATTTTTAAAGATTCCAGGAAGAGGTTGTTTCTAAAAGAAGCAGCCTCTTTTTGGTTAACTGAAGATTATCCCCGATTTTAAGGAGATTACACTGATTTTTAATGAGATTGCATTGACTGAAAGGGATCGCGTCTATAAAATCCTATAATCCTTTCATCCTACAAATCCTAATTCAGACAATTGCCTTGCATCTGAATCAAAATCCTTAAATTCGCCCTGATGAGTAAATTCGCTTCCGATTTCCTGGGCACTTCGCAGCAAAAATCTTTTGATCTGGATCACCGCCGGATCATTAATTTTAATATTGGCAAGTACGATGCAGCCGTTGTTCGCGGCTTGTCTAAATTTGCCAATCTGGAGAATTCCAAGCGCAAGGGCCATGTAATCAAATGGAAAGTAATGGAAAACCTGGATAAGCTCTTACCTGAGTTTGAAGCTAATTTCCAGCGTAAAGGCGGTAAAGTAATCTGGGCTAACGATGCCGAGGAAGCCAAACGCGAAATCCTGAATATCATCAAAAAAGCCGGCGCTAAAACGGTTATCAAATCCAAATCAATGGTTACCGAAGAAATTCACCTGAACGAATTTCTGGAACATAACCATATCTCTGCTTTAGAAAGTGATTTGGGCGAATATATTGTACAATTGTTAGGGCAGAAACCTTATCATATTGTTACCCCGGCCATGCACCTGAGCAAAGAGGATATTGCCAAACTTTTCCATGAGAAATTTGAGACGCCCATCGATGCCACGCCCGAGCAACTGACCTTAAAAGCACGCGAATTACTACGCGAAAAATATACTTCGGCCGATATTGGCATTACCGGCGGCAACTTTTTGATTGCCGATACGGGCAGCGTTGCCTTAACAGAAAATGAGGGAAATGCCCGCTTAAGCACCACCTTCCCTAAAATACATATCGCCATTGTGGGCATTGAAAAAATTATCCCTTCACTCGGCGATCTAGATTTATTCTGGCCTTTGCTGGCTTCCCACGGTACCGGACAAAATTTAACGGTTTACAATACCATTTTAGGAGGTCCACGCCAGGCCAATGAGACCGACGGCCCTGAGGAAATGTATGTGGTTTTATTGGATAATGGCCGCACCAATTTGCTGGCACAAAAAGAACAGCGCCAGGGTTTGTACTGCATCCGTTGCGGAGCTTGCTTAAATGCCTGCCCGGTGTATAAAAACATTGGCGGCCATACTTATCAGAGTACTTATAGTGGCCCTATCGGCTCGGTTATTACTCCGCATATGCAGGGCATGGCCGATTTTAAACATTTGAGCTATGCTTCCAGCCTTTGTGGAAAATGTTCTGAAGTTTGCCCGGTAAAGATCGATATTCATAAAATGCTGCTGCTCAATCGTCGCGATTCAGTAGAAGAAAAATTGCCTTCACAATCCGAAAAGCTAGGCTGGCGAGGTTGGAAAACCGGCATGATGAAGCGCAAAATGATGGATATGCTCAGCGGAAAATGGAAAAATCGCTTCTTAAGAATGTTTTTCAAGAAAAGCTGGGGCAGCAACCGCACTTTACCCGAAGTGGCACCAAAATCTTTCAGCAAGCAATGGAAAGAGGATCACTGATTAAACGGATATTAGGAAGTTCAGAATCGCAGATTAATCGGATTGATGGATTACACTGATTAGGAATTAAAAAATCAGCGGAATCTTTTAATCGTATAAATCCGTGATTCAGAATATTCAGTATTTAAACCCAAACGTATAGCTGGCCCAAAAGCTCTCAAAATCGGCATCTTTATCCGTGGTTGGCTGCATATGCACGGTCCGCACCATCCAGGTTCCGGTACGGTTTAATTTAAAGTAGATCCGGCCATTAGTATCGGTATGATAGCCAAAATTAAATACTGAACCATTCAGACTTTTGGTTAATACCTCCACATTTTTATTAGCCAGAGGTTTGCCTTTAAACAATATTTCGGCGATCATATCATCCCCATATTTCAACTTATATGGATTTTGTAATAACAGAATTTCCAGTTGATGATCGGTCTTTTGATTATGCAAACCACCTACTGGCTTTTCTACCATCACCAGCGTTTTCAAATAGCGGGTGTACTTTTCTTTGTAGGAGTTTTTGTTTTGAGTCTCAACCAATTGGGTCATGTCGCTCAGACCCTCTTCCCGAAGATATTCCAGGAATTTTGCTTTGTCCAGCTCAATTTCAGAAGCTTTCCGCTCCATAGCTACCAGAGCCAATCCGGCATTATCCATCTTTCGCGATAAAACGGGCGCCAAGCTATCGGTACTGCTAGCTCTCAGATCATGTTTCTTCCCGCCTTCATATAAGTGGAAATCACCTGTATGCGATGATTGATATTTACGCTCTTGCAGGTCCTTAAAATGATCTCCCACCAATAAATGAACCTGAAGGGTTTCTCCCTTTTTTAGGAAGAAAGAATCAGATAACAAAAAATAATCATGCGAGTAAGCAATGCATGCGCCAACCACACATATCATCACTATCAGTAAGATTCTTTTCATAAATGTAAAAATACGGATTCACATTTACGAAACATGGAAAAATCTGGTATTTTGCCCTCATGAACTTTGACCGTAAAAACCTGGATAATAAAACGCTGCTACATTTTTATAAGCACCTGTTGAAACCCCGCATGATTGAGGATAAGATGCTTATTCTGTTAAGGCAGGGCCGTATTGGGAAATGGTTTTCGGGCATTGGTCAGGAAGCTATTGCCGTGGGAACTACCCTGGCCATGCAGCCGGATGAATATATTTTACCCATGCACCGCAATCTGGGCGTTTTTACCAGTCGGGAAGTTCCTTTTGATAGATTAATGGCCCAATGGCAGGGCAAAGCTTCGGGTTTTACCAAAGGTCGCGACCGCTCTTTCCATTTTGGCACCCAGGATTATAAAATTGTGGGCATGATCTCCCATCTGGGTCCGCAAATGGCCCTGGCCGATGGAATTGCCCTGGCCAATGTATTAAAGCAGAATCAAAAAGCCACCCTGGTTTTTACCGGCGAAGGCGCCACCAGCGAAGGCGATTTTCATGAGGCGCTCAACGTAGCCGCCGTTTGGGATCTTCCGGTCATTTTTGTGATCGAAAATAATGGCTATGGCCTGTCAACCCCCACCAACGAACAATACCGCTGCAAGCATTTAGTTGACCGGGCCATCGGTTACGGGATGGAAGGCCGTCGTATTGATGGGAATAATATCCTGGAGGTTTATCATACCATCCATGAGCTGGCCGAAGATATCCGCCAGAATCCACGCCCGGTTTTGATAGAATGCGAAACTTTCCGCATGCGTGGCCATGAAGAAGCCTCCGGAACCAAATATGTTCCAGCAGAGTTATTTGCCCAATGGGCTGAAAAAGATCCTTTGAAAAATTATGAAGACTTTTTATTGGATCAGCATATATTAACTGAAGACCTGATTGCCCAGTTCAAAGCCGAGATCAAACTGGAGATTGAACAGGGTATTGAACAGGTATTTGCCCAGGAAGATATTCAGGCCGATACAGAAACCGAGCTAACGGATATGTATTATCCGTTTAACCCCGCCCCTATCCAGCCTTCTGACTCTTCAAAAACAGAGAAACGTTACCTGGATGCCATTAGCGATGGCTTAAAACAGGGCATGCAAAAATATCCCAACCTGGTTATTATGGGCCAGGATATTGCTGAATATGGCGGCGCTTTTAAAATAACCCAGGGTTTTGTAGAAGAATTTGGCAAATGCCGGGTGCGCAACACCCCTATTTGCGAATCGGCGATTGTGGGCGCTGCACTAGGCCTGGCCATTAATGATTATAAAGCCATTATGGAAATGCAGTTTGCCGATTTTGCAACCTGCGGTTTTAACCAGATTGTGAACAACCTGGCCAAAACGCATTATCGCTGGGGCCAAAAAGCCGATGTGGTGGTACGTATGCCTACTGGCGCCGGTACTGGAGCTGGTCCTTTCCATTCGCAAAGCAATGAGGCCTGGTTTACCAAAACTCCCGGATTAAAAGTGGTTTATCCGGCTTTTCCGTCTGATGCCAAAGGATTATTGCTAGCCGCCATTGAGGACCCTAATCCGGTGATCTATTTTGAACATAAATACCTGTATCGCGGCATTGCCGAACCGATTTATGATGATTACTATACCCTGGAAATTGGCAAAGCCAGATTAATTTCAGAAGGCGATCAAATCAGCATCATTACCTATGGCCTGGGGGTACATTGGGCCATGGAATATCTGAAAGATCATCCGGAAATTTCTGCCGATCTGCTTGACCTGAGAAGCTTACAACCCTGGGATCAAGAAGCCGTGGAAAAAACCGTTAAAAAAACCGGTCGTGCCCTTATTCTTCATGAGGATACTTTGACCAGTGGCTTTGGCGGTGAAATTAGTGCCCATATTGCCGAACATTGTTTTGAATTCCTGGATGCTCCGGTTATCCGGTGCGGCAGTTTAGACACTGCTATTCCCATGAGTAAAGCCCTGGAGGATAACTTTTTAGCAAAATCTCGCCTGCATCAGCATGTTACAAGGCTTTTAAAGTATTAATGGCACGAAATTTTCATACTATTTGTATGAGATACTAACCCTATGAAATACAGGGGCTTTAAAGCCGATTTTCAGCGTTGAATTCGTTGTGATGGTGAGCTTGTCGAACCATAGCACAATGGCACTCACGCTTCGACAAGCTCAGCGTGACAGTTCCGCGGTAATTATGCTTCGATCCGCTGTCATGGTGAGCTTGTGGAACCATGCTCGCAACAACCTGAAAGCTCCCCAAGCCTCCTGCAATCATAGCCTTTTTGTGCGAGATGAGAACACTGCTGAAGTTGGCTTTGCTTATTACAATTACTTTAAGCTCCTGTAATAAAATAAAAAATGCCCCCTATTCGACCCCGAGTCCACAGGCCCAAAACCGCCTGAGCCAGCAACAAGTAGAAACTTATTCTGATTCGCTGGACCGGAAACTGGAATGGATGCATAAGCAAGAAAGTCTGACCTACACTTTGGGCGATTACTCTTTTTATGTAACTAAATATTCTAACTCCAAAACTCCGCTTGTCCTGGTAGAGCACAGCCGCCATGGCAAACAAGGATCCAGCGAAAAAAGATATTACCTCAAAGAAGGAAAACCGGTTTTATTGGTCCAAACAGACAAAAAACCATCTGATGAACTCCCCTATGTTTGCAAACGTGGATTTTATCGCGGAAACGCTTTATTTCTAGCCCAAATTAAATGGGCCAACACGGCCGATGAACTCAACAACGTTCCCTTTACCACCGACAGCAGTTTGCAGTTTTTTGCCGATACCGATCTGAAGAAAATTATGGACGCCATCAATCAGGAGGGAGATTTTGATTTGCCTTTTGATGGAGTAATTGAATACCCCAAAGCCCGCTACCTGATCTTAAGCCGGGATCAGTTAAACGCCTATCGGGCTTCCATTTTGGTAGACAAAGAAGATGAATTTATCCATGCTATCCTGATGAATCCGGCAGAATACCGGGGCCGGAAGCTACAAATAAACTGGAGGTTCAATAATCATGGCGAAATGGTTTATATCTCCGGAAAATTCCGTTAAACAGCTTCATCTAAAGGCTCTACTTCGGCCAAGGGACTGAACAGATAAACTGCTCCAGTTTTTACTTCTACACAACGGTAGCGTTTCCTGATGATATTCTCTTTACGGAAAACTCTTCCATTTTCCATGGCAAATAAGCTGCGCAGCGGCAATTTTTCAACGCTCATGGTAGTAGGGTTGCCGGCGGGTTTCACATCATAGCGTTTTAACACCCGAAACAAATTTAGATCCGAGCAACTGGATGCCGCCGGATTTTCCAGATAATTCACAATGGCCTGATGCACATCGGCAGGAAAGATCCCGGCCTCAAAAAAAGGTCGCATCATCCTCTTAAAATTCTTTTTCCACTCTGTGCCGTGTGGCTTTACCTTGTTTTTATGCTCATTCCAGGTATGGAGATGGGCAAACTCATGCACCGTAGTGATTAAAAAAGCGTAGGAATTTAAATTATTATTTACCGAGATGCGATGTCCCTGCCCCTGAAAAGGCGGCCGGTAATCGCCATATTTGGAATTACGGCCTTTGGAGATTTTAAACTGGCATTGAAAATAATCAATCCAGCGGGCAATAATAGGCGCTGCAGCGGCTGGAAGGTAACGTTCAAGTAGCTTTACTTTATCCAAATTGAGAGTTCTTAATCAGCACAAAGAAAGGATAACATCCTGAAGAATACAAATACACCTGTTTCTATTCCACGCAGAGCGACAGATTCAAGTCGGGCTTGCAAAGAGAATAAAGTAAATCTGGCAGAGCGCCAAGAATTTACGCAGAGTTCGCAGAGAAGAAAGACAAATGGGTCTTTGCGAAAAACTCTGCGGCTTTTACGTGAAAAACGAAAGTGCTTTTCAAAATCAAGACAATATCAAATCAACGATTAGAAAAGCAACCTCACCGTGCATCGGCACCGCTAGTCCCGCTTTCCGTTCCAAATCCTCATTCCGCTAACGCTTCATTCCGGGTTTTCCACTGCAATCGGAGTTTAGATCGGGAAAGCTTATGCAGCATATCCCGAAAGGGATATAAGGTATGTAGAAAAAACATATATGAAATCTACGACCCCTTTGGGGTCGGACAAAACATACAATACTTAAGGATTATAAACGTTGGATGCCCCTGGCATTTGTTCACAGCGCCCAAGATAAGGTTATCCAAGAAAGACGGGCTTATTTTAAAGCCGAACTATTTTAACAGATGATAAACCAGTAAACTAAACAGATAAGCCAGGCCGCTCATATAAACGAACTGGATAGTAGGCCATTTCCAGTGCTTGGTTTCACGGAATACCGTGGCCACGGTGCTCATACACTGCATGGCAAAGGCATAAAAGATCATCAGAGAAAACGCAACGGCCGGAGTAAACACCAGTTCGCCGGTTTCCGCATTGCGGATATTTTGCATTTTGGCCCGCACAGAGGTCATATCAGAATCATCCCCATCCACACTATACAATGTGGCCATGGTACCTACAAAAACTTCGCGAGCCGCAAAAGAAGTAACCAGGGCGATGCCTATTTTCCAATCAAAGCCCAAAGGCTTGATAACCGGTTCTATGCTTTTACCCAGTACACCGGCAAAAGAATTTTCCAGCTTGGCCGAAGCTGTTAATTGATCCAGTTCATGCGAAGTATATTTCTGAATATATTCTGTGGATTGATATTGCTTTTCAATGCGTTCAAACCTACCGGGAGGCCCGTAAGAAGCCAAAACCCATAATACAACCGAAACCGCTATAATTACTTTACCGGCCTGCAACACAAAGGTTTTCACCTTTTCATACATGGTTAACAACACATTGTTCCAGCGTGGCATTCGGTAAACGGGCAATTCCATAATAAAATACCCACGCTCGCGGGCTTTTAAAATGTGTTTCATTACCCAGGCTACCACAATGGCGCTCACAATGCTGAGCACATACATGGCCATTAAAGCCAGTCCCTGTAAACTGATAAAGCCCCACACTTTGTTAGCCGGCACCACCAGGGAGATCAATAAAGTATAAATAGGCAAACGAGCCGAACAGGCAATTAGAGGCGTTACCATAATGGTAATCATGCGATCTTTCCAGTTCTCGATATTGCGGGTACTCATAATAGAAGGCACCGCACAGGCAAAGCCGCCAATCATCGGGATTATGGATTTCCCGCTCAGGCCTACTTTGCGCATAATTTTATCGAACATAAAAGTTACCCGCGACATGTAGCCGGTATCTTCCAAAATAGAAAGGAACGCAAACAGAATGGCGATTTGCGGAATAAAGACCAAAACTCCGCTCAAACCAGCTAAGATCCCATCTACCAGCAAATCAGTAAGCACCCCTGCGGGCAGGAACTGATGCGCCGTATTGCCCATCCAAACAAATAATTGTTCGATCAGGCTCATGGGATATTCAGACCAAGAAAAAATAGACTGGAAAATAAAGAAGAGGATGGCAAAAAAGATCAAAAACCCAAAAACTTTATGGGTTAAGATCTTATCAATCTGGTTGCTATGCGATTCCTGCTTGGCGCCGGTTTTGATTTTAACGGTATCAAATAAAACCTCGTTAATAAAATGATAACGGGCAATGGTTTCGGCGGCCTGAACTTTTTGAGAGTGAAAAGAAAATTCCTGCTCTATTTCTTCCACCCTGTCGCTTTCATGCGGATCTAAAAAACTTAAAGATTCATGCTGATGAGCCAACTGCAGGGCCACATAAGGCAGATCTACCTGCAATTCGGAACGGATTTTTTGCACCAGTTCCGGAGCCAGAGCCTCTACTTCAATACAATCGTTCTGTAAAGGAATTTTACCGGCATAGGAAATAGCCTCTTTCAACTGCTCAATGCCTTCCTGTTTCCTGGCTGAAATGGGCACCACCGGCACGCCTAATTTTTTGGATAAAGCATCCACCGAAATTTCAATACCCGAGCGCTTGGCCAAATCCATCATGTTCAAGGCAATAATGATGGGAATTTTTAAATCGGCTACCTGAGTATAAAGCAATAAATTCCGCTTCAGGTTAGAAGCATCGGCCACAAAAACAATCAGATCCGGATGCACCGGACTTTTCTTATGTGCCAGGGCTTCCACCACAATCAGCTCATCCTTACTTTTAGGATACAAACTGTAGGTACCAGGAAAGTCAATGATTTGAGCCGATCTTTGATCGGGTAATTTGCTGTAACCCGTTTTTTTATCTACGGTTACGCCCGGAAAGTTTCCGATTTTTTGGTTTAACCCCGTTAAAACGTTAAAGAGAGTGGATTTACCGGAGTTGGGGTTACCAATTAAAGCAACTTTTAAATCGCCGTTCAAGGTTTATTGTAAAATGATGGTAGAAGCTTCACGCATCCGCAGGCTCAGCTGATAGCCGGATACGGTAATGGCCATTGGATCACCCAGAGGAGCCAAACGTTCCACAACAATTGATTCGCCAGGCAAACATCCCATCTCCATTAATTTAACTGACATTTCCAGATCCGTAAATTCTTTGATAACTCCGGCTTGGCCTGGTTCAAGTTGTGAAAGCTTCATCTCTTATTTAAACTTTGGCTCAAAAGTAGAGCTTATTTAAATTAAATCCAAATAAGAACAGCGAATAATTGTAATATTAAAATGACTGTAACTTCTAGCGCTTTAACCCCTGTTGCTGAACGGATTGACTAAAACGAGGACATTGGCATTTCTTCTTAAAAATACCACAAGAATTTAAGGCGAGAAGGCACAAAGCCAGCAGTATTAATTGGGACACTTTTTTCATCTTCCTAAAAGAATATTTGCATCAGGCAGCAGGTTCATTGAAACGGATATGCAATAATACGTAACTGAAAATCCCCATCCCGGCACCCACCATATCGGCAAAAAAATCCCACCACTCGGCAGAGCGATAGGTAAAAATGGTTAATTGCAGCAATTCTATCCCACCGCCCAAAACCACATTGACCAGCACTATTTTCAAAATGGTTTCAAAGCGATAAGAATAACTGTTTTGCTGTTTTATTTTTCCATAAAACAGCAAAACAGTTAATACGAAGAAAAAACCGGTATGCGCCAGCTTATCAAATCCGGGAAATACCGAAATACCGGTATTGCCCGACATGGGCATATCACATAAGATCAATACCACTAAGGCCCATAAAATGGCCAGGGATTGATACTTTATGGTTTTAAACATTATACTCCTACCTGGGCCTTATACTCATCAGCTGATAACAAGCCATCTAAGTGAGCTTCATCAGCAATTTCAATTTTCACCATCCATCCTTCGCCATAAGGATCGCTGTTTACCAGTTCCGGATTCGTATCCAGTTTCTTGTTAAACTCGATAATTTTGCCACTGATAGGCATAAACAGGTCTGAAACTGTTTTTACTGCTTCAACAGTACCAAAAACATCTTCCTGGTTTACATCTTCACCTACGGTATTGATATCTACATAAACAATATCGCCCAGTTCACGCTGCGCAAATTCGGTAATACCAATAGTGGCCTGATTGTCTTCCACACGAACCCACTCGTGATCCTTTGTGTACTTTAATTCAGATGGGAAATTCATTTTGATTAGTTTTTTGCTCAAAAATAGAATAACTACGGCATAATCCCAAACCGGATGCGGGTATGCCAGGCAAAAGAACTTGCTTTTAGATCAAAAAGCAACAAAGAAAAGATGCCGCCCCTACAGGGCTTAACCAGGGGCGTAAATTCAGTGCTATAAATATTTCATCCCTTCGGAATTTTAGTTTGTGCACAATCTGAATTGCGGGTTTTCAGATAAAAAGATTATGCGGGTTTAGGTCATCTGCATAATCCATGTAATCCTCTCCGCATTTTCCTTAAAAATACATATATCCAACTCGTTCCGTTTTTTTTTATTAACTCAATTGTCTGATTCAGTGAAACTTTGGTTCCAGTAAGCCGTATGAATACCCGGTTTTGAAAAACATAATTTAGTGACCGGGGGATATCAGTTGTAGCAAGGATAAGCGATAGCAAGAGCGATAGTGAAAGAGCAAGATTTTATGATTTCTACTTTTCTACCTAAAAACCGCAATTCTACCATTTCATTATAGCCTTACCGACTGTGTTCTCTCATTTTTAAATGAGATTTATGAATCTACGTCCGTCTGAAACTCTTACAGAAGAGCAGGTGAAAAAAGGACTCCGGAATGTAATATTTGATGGTCTGGCTTCTGAGGCAATGGTTACATTTACGGGAGGCGCATTTTTGGTGGCTATCGCGATACATCTGGGTGCTACAAATTTCCAATTGGGCTTACTGGCAGCTCTTCCTACTTTTTCCAGTATTTTTCAACTTGTTTCCATCTGGCTGGTACGCCGATTTAACAACCGCAGGGCTGTTTCCGTTATTGGAAATTTTATGGCAAGGTTTCCGCTTCTGGTAATCGGGATTTTGCCTTTGATGTTTTCTGCGGGAACCACCGTGCAGGTATTAATATTTACCCTGTTCTTTCACTATTTTTTCGGTTCGGTTGCCGGCGCCAGCTGGAATTCATGGATGAAAGATTTGGTTCCCGAAAACCGGCTGGGCTCTTATTTTTCTCATCGAAGCAGGCTTACACAAATATTAAGTGTTGCTTTAAGCCTTCTTTTAGCTGCCCTGCTGGATTACGTAAAACTGCACTATCCTGAAAAGGAAATCGTTGCATATGCTATCATGTTCCTGGTCGGAGGCGCATTGGGTATGTTGGGTCTTTGGGCGCTCGCCAAAACTCCCGAACCAAAATCATACCTTACTAATGAAAATTTCATCAAATTATTTAAAAAGCCTTTAAAAGATATTAATTTCAGAAATTTACTGATATTTCATTCTTTCTGGGCGTTTTCTCTGAACCTGGCAACCCCTTTCTTTTCGGTTTACATGCTAAAGACCATCGGCCTGCCACTTTCCTATATCATTTCTTTAGGTATTGTAACCCAGATAAGCAGCATTGCCGCCATAAAAATGTGGGGAAAATTTGCCGATAAATACAGTAATAAAACTATTATAAAAATTGCTGCTCCGCTTTACATTGCATGTATTTTGGCCTGGGCTTTTACAGGAATGCCTACAGTAAAATTTTTCAGCCTACTGCTGCTAGTACTTATACACATCGGTTCCGGAATATCTACTGCCGGTATCAATATTGCCTTGTCTAATATCAGCTTAAAATTAGCATCAAAAAATGAAGCTATCGTGTATTTAACCTCACAAAACATGATTGTGGCATTATTTTCAACCTTTGCCCCCATGATAGGCGGTTTAATGGCAGATTTCTTCTCCACGCATGAATTTACCTGGAACCTGCAGTGGAAAAGTGCTACCGGTATTACCGAATTGCATGTCATTACCCTGAAGGGCTGGAATTTTTTCTTCGTAATGGGTGGCTTGCTTGCCTTGTGCTCCCTACGCTTTTTAAACCCTGTAAGAGAAAAAGGCGAAGTAAGAAAAGAAAGGGCGATCATTTATATGAAAGCAAAACTGAGAGCGAATATCAGATTACATACATTTAAAAACATGGTTCGTAATACCTTGACTCCTGTCAGGCTATTCTCTTTACCTCAAAAGAAACATTGAACAAGCGGTTAAAAATATTTTAAAAGGTTCGTGTATCTGCTCAAGAGATATGCGAATCTTAACCTTTTCAGACCCTCCTTCTATTCGTTTGGAATCCAGAAAACCCTCTTAAAAGCATTTGAAAATGACTCTATTGCACTGCCCAGATAAGGTGTAATTCCATTAAAATCAGTGTAATCTTCCAAAAACTATTGCAACGTAAATCTTAAACTTAGCCCGAAATTACTGAACGAGGTATTAAAGGTTTGCGAGGTATAAGGTTTGGTAATGTTTCCATCATAGAACATGCGGATATTGAATCGCTGGTTCAATACATAATCTACAGAAGGGCGCAGGGTAATATTTTTGGCTCCTGATGAAACTTCGGCATTTTCCACATCGGCCCGGTTAATAATGGTTTTACGATCGCTTAGGGCGAAGTCGAGCTTAAAGTTCATATCATTATCCAGCTTTAAACCTTTGAATAAACCAAATGGGAAACGAAACTGATTGGTACGGAATCCCAGTCCAAACACCAAAGCTGTTTCATTTTGCTGAGCCAGCTGGCTGTTGGACAAACTAAAGCTCAAAGCCCTGGATTTACGGTACTCAAAATTGGTGGTCAGGTTATTTTTTAAGCGAATATCAATACCCAACAGCGGCACAAATTGTTCCATCAGTGCAATTTGTGAGAACTGGTAAAATGGAAGAAAATCGCCGTTTACATCTCGCACATTTACAAAGCCATTTAATTCCTGGTAGCGTACCAGCGAGTTGAAACTGCTTACATTATACGTAGAACGATAAGCGTGATTCAAATCAATCGAGGCAAAAAATTCATTAAAGAACTCATACCGCGTTAAGCCATTATAAGAAATGCGCCAGTTAGGCAGCGGTACTTTAGGGAAACGCTGAAGCCCCATGGTATGGGCATCTTTACCGGAATAAGCGGCCAGAAAAGCGGCGCTAAGCACATCCTGCGAATTTTTGCCATATCCATCAGCAAAATTATTGTTGCTGCCTACAGAGTTAGGATTTTGAGCCCCCAAGCGCTGTGAAATAATGGAACGGTTATTTTCAAACTGTCTGAAAAGATTGCTTCCTTTATCTCTAAAAGCGGTACGCAATGAAAAATAAGAAATGCTATAATCGCCGGTAGTTACCGGACTTAGGTTTTCAAAGCCATTTCTGGAGGTCAGGAATTTAAAGTTAGACGAGTAATTAAAACTCTTGCTGCGCAAAGCGGTTAACTCTACCCTAAAATCCTGGAAAGGTTCCAAAACTCCACGCAGGTTCAGATCTTCTTTAGAGGTAGTAATATAGAGCTGATTCTGCAAGGAGTCGCGGGTAATCCAGCTATTATTGAGCGCTCTGCCACGGATATCCCGCTGGCTACCCAATAAAAAGTCGTAGCCCGGCGCCTTGGCATCAAAATCCTGCCCCAGGATATTGGTGCGAGGTAAATATCCCGGCAGGAAAATACCTTCAGTACGGGTAAAAGCCCCGCTCACGTTTTTCAGGCTGGTTATGGCATTAATGAAAAACTTACCTACAGCATTTGCATCCGGATCGGCCGCCCGACGAACAAATCCGAATTTATTATACAAACTGGCAAAACTAAGCGTAGGGTTTAATTGCAGAACACGTGAGTTCTGGATGGTATTACCCAAATGCATTTCCGGATCGCGAAGCGTTAACAAAGGCTCGCTTTTCCAGTTAAACCCGGCGCCATAACGGGCCGCCAGATTGACCCAATCGAAACCGGGAATTTTATTAAGCGGTACATTATAGGTCAGATTCAGGGTATGCCCGTAATCGGTGGTACGGCCCATATTTTTCAGATTTTCCCAGATGGTATCTCTCGCCATGGTGGTAATGCGGCCATTAGGCTCATCCACAACCGAATAATTGGTGGCGTTAAAATCTATCTGCATGGAGCGGGTTAAATTCCAACTGATGCCATATAAACGCGACATCTGGAAGTTTTTATTGAAGTTGGTATTAACCGGCAAGAAATTATTCGGATCGTTATTACGCAAAGTGTTTTCAGAATATAGACGATCTACATCAATACGGAAATTGAACACCGAAGGCAACAGGCTGAAGTTAACATCGCGTAAAAAAGCCAGATTTTTAGATTTGATCAGCTTCTCGAAAGGAGCAATACTTTTAGACTGGCTGGCATAATTATAAGCCAATGCCGCCCGGTAAGTCCGCTGAACAGAATTAGCATTAATAAAATCGCGATGACTAAACTCATTAAAAGCGTAGGTAACGCTCCAATTCTCAATATCCCATAAATGGATTTTACTCTGCGGATTGGTCCTGATTTTACGCACATTAGTAAAATTGATGCTCCGGCGGGAAGTATAATCCTCAGCATTAAAGCGCATCGAATTGCGGACTGACCGAGGGGAATTTCGCAAAGCGGCTTTAAACTCCAGGTCTGGTGCATTTGGATCGTATTGCGGAGTACCCACATGCGAAGAAAAGTTAATGAACACCGGCAATTTGATACCAGTTTTTTCAGGGAAGAATTTACCCAACTCCATGCTGCTAGCAATATCAAACATGGTATTATCCATGCGACTACGCTCGCTCAGGCGTTTATCAATAGAACCAAAACCAATAGTACTTCTGCTTCCGGATACGGTTACATCGGCAAAATCGGCCAATTTAGCACTCAAACGGGCATTGGCCGCCCAGCCGCCGCGTTCATCAAAATCAGTCAAACGTAATTCATTAAACCATATCTGGCCGCTTTTATCCAGACCATCATCTTGCGAACTGGAGTTTAATGCGCTATGCAAAGGATTTTTAACGCCCAACATATAAACCCTTACCTTGCTTAAATCAGGCTGCCCTTTTACGGTAATAACATGATCGGCCACTTTATACACAAAAGGCATATTGATGGGCCAAGGCTGTCCATTTAGGCGGGCATTATTACGGGCGGTTTTGGCTTCCTGAAACAGGAGCAGCTCCACATTGATCCTGTTCTGATCTGGCCAGATAGCGTAAGGATCTCTGGAACCCGGGCTGGTTACTTTTAACGGAAGTTCGTATTCGTAATAATTATCCTGATTATCGCTTCCCACACGGATAAAGGCATTCAGATCATTATCCCGCAGCGTTTCTCCTTCGGCGTGGATAAACATTTCCAAACGCCGGTATGACCTGAAATCATTGGTGGTGGTTCTGAAAGCAGCACGGCCGTAGCCATCACGCAAATTTTTAACCGTTACGGCCAGCGATTGCTCATTCAAACGGGTATCGCCACGGAAATTACTAAAATCCCGCTGCTGCTCAATACCAGGAGGCACCACATAAGGAATAGGGGTACGCTTACCATTTTCCTCAATATTTACCGTACTGACCTCCAAAGTTGAATTATCCGGACCGGGGTTAACCATTTGTGGATCGGCAATTACCTTGGCGGGATTATTTTCGGCATTATATCGGCGCCATTCGCCCCGAACCAATTGCATTTTGGCTAAACGCATCACGGTAGTATCGGCAAAATCGGTCATGAACATCCGCATAAAACGAATGGATTTGAAATCCTGGATATTACCCACCTTTTGCTGAAACTCGGCCAGGGGAATTTTAAACTGGATCCAGCGAACAGTTTCCTGCTTGCCATTGGCCAATTTTACTGTAGCAGGAACGATATCGGCAATATAATTAGACCCCACATTCATCAAATCCTGCGGACGGATGGAAATCTTGTATTGATAATATTCATCACTCAGCGTTAAATTATTATCCCGATTGATATCCTCCCCATCAGGCAGTGAAGTAGCCGCCGTATTATCAATGCCCGTTTGCTCTAAAGATTGTTGGGTAGTTTTAGAATTGCCCTCTGTACCATTATAGCGCTCATAACGTTTTAAGATACCGGCATTCATTTGATCCAGGTTATTCCCCCGGAAATAATGATAATCATCAGATGAAGGATCGGCCTCCAATTCGGCATAAGCCTGAGGACTTATCTGGCCCCGCACCTGGTTTAAAAAGTCGGCAAAATGCTTCCGCTCATCGGCGCTGCCTAAACCATCCAAACCTACATCCTGGAATTTACGGGCAGAAGGATTGTTATCAAAAGCCTGAACTACGGGTTGTAATTTAGGAACCCGTCCCCAAACGGTTTGATCAGTTTGAGAAAGATCTCCATCCGCAGGCAAGCCATTTTCCAAACTCTTACGCCCATCTTTTAAAATATCTTCCGAAATATTCCCCAGGTTAAAATACAGATCGCCTCCCTGACTATTTTTCTTGTACAGGAAAGGATCTAACATCCACAATTCAATAAACTCAATATTGAGCGCTTCAAAATCGTTGGATTCCAGTTTCCGAAAAATCCCGCCCCAGCGGCTTTTTGGGTTGGCTAAAGTACCATTGGAATTTAAACCCATGGTAGTGTAATTATAAGGGCCGCGAATGGTTGGGTAAAAAGCCAAATCAAGAGTTGGCAAGGTAAGAGGCTGACCGGTGGGCGACTGCTTAAACGGGAATACCTCTTTTTCCAATATCTCACGCACATAGTGATTCGACATCTCGTTTTTATTACTGCGGATATTGGTGGGCGTTAAGGAACTGTACGAAGTAAAAAATATGGGATCGATATTATAAAAAGACAATCGGGCCCGGTTATAACCATAAGCAAGATCATTGCTTAATTGAGCTTCCGGAAATAGCTGTGGTGTGGCCGATAGCTGCCATGGAATAGCGCTTTTTAGATCCACTACCGAGCGGCTGGATTCAAAATCGTCCAAATAACTGGTTCCGTTACGACTTCCCGCAAAATTTAAAGCAGAAGAATGGCCCGGTATCAATTGAGCAAATTCGCCGCTAAAAGTAAGAGAAGAAGGCTCTTTGGTACTGATCAGCGGAATTTTATCCACCATTCGGGTGAGCCAGCGGGAACCAGAACTGTAATTCATATCCATCCCCCAAATGGTATTGGAAATCGGCTCTTCGCCGATGCTGATTTTTTGGGTTAAGGGCTTTTCCGTGAGATTCATTAGGGTTCCGCCCAGGTTTAATTTGTTATTTACCCGATAATCAAAACGGCTGCCCATTAAAGAACGTTGCTGCATACCAAACAGCTCATTATTTTCTAACTTGATGCGGATAGGCTGCCCGGAGTTTAGTAAAGCCTGATTCAGGATCCTTACCCGGCCAACATTATAATCTACCGTAAAGTCAAGCCCTTCCTGCAAAGGCATGGTGCCTGAAATTACCTGCACAGAACCCGGTGGAACGTTAATGGCATTCAACTGAAATTCAGAACCCGATTGCGACTGGTAAGTTCCCTGAATGGTGTACCGATTTAATTTTTGATACAACTGCTGGGCATCGGTCTTGGTAGAATCATACAAAGCCTGAAATACATATTTCTGGATCAGATGCTTTTCAGCAACCGGGTCAAACTTTGCAGCTAAGTCAGAGCCAAAAGGTTCCAGTAATGGGAATGTAATCCGGCCGTTTAAAGCATCAATGGTAATCCCCTCTAAAAAGTCAAAATATCCATCAGGCTGGCGGTCATTCTGCTGATTTAAATTATCCAGATTAGTAAGCTGAAGCCAAAGTTTATTGCTGGTTTTCTGTCCTTCGGTAATCTGAGGTTTCTCCACACCGGAGTTATCATCCAGGCGGAACACATTTAAACGAAAATCTGTCCTATTTATCTGGTAAGCACCTAATGAATAAATATTTTTCATCATCAGTTTCCAGGTTGGCAAATTGGTTTTCAGGGTTTCATTCTTCAGCAATTTAACAAACAGCACTTGGGGAGTCACATTATCTACCGGCATATCGGTAGAAAGTTCACCTACCTGATATTCTACTCCATTTGCCGTATAGCGATAAGCTACGGCCAAAACCTCGTCGGCATTTAAAGAAGTATTTAAGGAGAGATAACCCAACTGAGGATGCAGGGTAAACTCCTTATCGGTTAGTTTACGGGCATAAGCCAGCTTTGAAAAGTTATCAGTAGCTCCGGTAGCCTGAAAATAATTAGCAACATCGTTACTATTAGTTAGGCGGGCTCCCGGCGGCAAGTTCTCCAATAAAGTATTGGATTTTTGTTCAAAGCCAGGACCCGAAAAACCAGCCGGAAGCACTGAAAAACCAGCACCTCCCCTTAGTTGTGCTGTATTATAGGGTTGGTTTTCGCCCAAATCCATCAAAGCCAACACATCACGAGAATCAACCGTATTATTGGTTCTATTGGTTACCCAAACTTCTATTTTGGTAATGTTGATATTGGAATTGATGATAGGAATATTGGCCAGGGCCTTATTGTAATTATTACGGAAATACTGAGCCAGAAAATAATGCTTATTAGCTTCGTAATTATCGGCCGAAATACGGAACTCATTCTGCTGGGAACCATTGCTAATGGTAATTTCCCGCTGTTGCGATTTTTGCTGTGAAAAAACGCTGGTTACATTTAAACGGCCAAACTGCAGCTGCGTTTTCAGCCCGAACAAAGCCTGGCTGCCGGTTATCAGCGAAGAACTTAAGGGAAGACTCACATTTCCGGCTTCAATTTTTTTCACAATACCATCTTCATTACCAGTATAGCCATTGCCGGCAAAGTCATTACCGGTATATTCCAGTTTCACCTGATTTTCAAAATCAAACTGAGCTTCCGTATTATAATTGGTAGTAATGCGCAATCTGCTGCCAATTTGACCCACCACATTCATTTGTATGCGATGGTTGAAATCAAAATTCCCCTGGCTGCGCTGGCGTTCATTAAATAATGGATTTTCATTACGGTTCAGGCGACCGCCCAAGGTTAGCTCGGCGGTTCCCTGGGGTCGAATGTCAATGATAGAACTACCAAACACACGTTCAAAAGAACGGCTGTTTACCACCACAGGAGCAAAAATACCGGATGAGCGGGCTTGGGATAAAGGTAAGTCAGTTAACTCCCGCCAATAATTCTGTTTAATTTGTTGGTTTTCCAGGCGCTGATATTCTTCAATACTGAGATATTGCGGCGTCCGGTATAAACGTTCTCCAATTTTCTCGCGGATGATATAACGTTTACTAACCGGGTCGAACTCTACAGTCCGTTGAATATTGGACGGATTAGGTAAGGAAAGTGCCTTGGGCGAATTAAAATTTACTGTTTTAAAATCCCGGAAGGGATAAACCAGCTTTATGGAATCTTTTTTAACAGAGGTATTTTGGGCCATTATCTGGCCCGATAAAAATAAAAAGAAAACTGACAATAAAAAGGTAGAAGCGTTTTTCAAAATATCCCCAAATTTTCTTAATAGTAAGTATAAGATTTTTCGCTGAAATATTCCACAAAACTTTACGACTAATATTCAGAGAAAAATAATGCCTCTAAAATGGCAAAACTATAAGCTTTTTAAGGAAATTTTTATCAATTGCTCTACCGAAAGATTTTCGGTACTGGATTTTACAGCCTGATCCAAAGCCTTTTCCGCAGCATTCTTGGCAAAACCGAGCATAATTAATGCCGATAAAGCTTCTTCTTTAGCCGTGGTATGCTGTGGAACAGCTATCAATGCATCCGGACCTTCTTTTTTCAGTTTGTCTTGCAACTCCAGAACCAGACGCTGGGCAGTTTTGGGCCCAATGCCTTTGATCCGTTGAATCAAAGGAACATCTCCTTTAATAATGGCAACCTGAATTTCGGCCGGTGTAATAGAAGAGAGAATCATTCGTGCAGTATTGGGGCCAATACCACTTACAGAAATCAAATGCAAAAACAAGCGACGCTCACCTTCGTCAAAAAAACCATATAAAGTATGAGCATCTTCTTTTACATGCAGCCAGGTAAAAAGCTTGCAGCGTTCACTATTATTCTGCAAGGCTGAATACGTGTGGAGAGAAATATGAATATGATACCCCACGCCTGCAGTATCAATAACTACATGCGTGGGGCTTTTAAACACCATTTTTCCGTCTATATAGGCGTACATGGATATTTTATTTTGTGGATTTGCGTATCCGGTTAAACAGACCTTTTTTGCGGGAATTTTGCTCTTCCTCTTTGGCCTGGGCATCTACTACGGCAATGGTAACCATATTTACAATTTCTCTTACCGAGCTACCCAACTGTAAAATATGCACCGGTTTATTTAATCCCAACAAGATTGGACCTACTGCCTCGGCGCCACCTAGTTCCTGCAATAATTTGTAAGCAATATTACCCGATTCTAAATCTGGGAATACCAGTACATTAGCTGGTGCTCCGTTTAAGGTACTGAACGGATAATTATCTTTCAATAGATCCGGATTCATGGCAAAATTGGCCTGCATCTCTCCATCCACTACAATTTCCGGGAAACGCTGATGTAAAACTTTCACCGCCTCGCGTGTTTTTTCAGGAATTGGGCCGTTGTTAGATCCAAAATTAGAGTAGGATAACATGGCTATACGTGGCTGAACATTGAATTTCTTCACCGTACGGTCTAATAATACCGTGATATCAATCAACTCTTCTGCCGTAGGATTTACGTTTACAGTGGTATCGCCAAAAAATACCGGACCTTTTTTGGTCAGCATCATGTACATACCAGCCACCCGGTTTACGCCCTCTTCAGTACCAATAATTTGCAAAGCCGGTTTAATAGTCGATGCATAGTTTTTGGTCAAGCCAGAAATCAGCGCATCCGCTTCGCCAAACTGAACCATTGATGCTCCGTAATAATTACGGTCGCGCATCAGCTTTTTAGCTTCAAAAAGCGTTATTCCACGACGCTGGCGTTGTTGGAAGAAATATTCGGCATACCGCAGGGAAGTTTCGGTTTCTTCCATTGGGTTAATGATGTTTACTCCTTCCAGATCCAGTTCATTTTCCTGGATGATTTGCTGGATGCGTTTTTTATCCCCTAATAAAATAGGGATAGCGATGCCTTCATCCTTAACAATCTGTGCTGATTTTAAGATCTTATAGTTATCCGCCTCAGCAAAAACAATACGTTTAGGCGCTGATTTTGCTTTATTGGTTACTGCACGCAACAGGGCATCGTCCACACCCAGGCGGCTTTTGAGTTCTTCTTTATAAGCATCCCAATCCTGAATAACCTGACGAGCTACACCAGAATCTATGGCAGCCTGGGCTACGGCCGGAGAAACGGTAGTAATCAGGCGGAAATCAATAGGTTTCGGGATGATATAATCCTTGCTAAATTTCAGATTTTTGGCATTATAGGCCAGGTTTACTGCTTCGGGTACTGGTTTTTTAGCCAGCTCGGCAATAGCCCGTACCGCAGCAATTTTCATCTCCTCATTAATGGCTGTTGCCCTAACGTCTAAAGCTCCACGGAAAATGTATGGGAAACCCAGCACATTATTTACCTGGTTTGGATAATCAGAACGGCCAGTAGCCATAATAATATCCTTACGGGTTTTAATAGCCAGTTCGTAGCTGATTTCCGGATCAGGATTGGCCATGGCAAAAACAATTGGATTTTTGGCCATGGTTTTTAACATATCCGCGGTCAACACATCAGGAGAAGATAAACCGATAAATACATCGGCATCTTTAATAGCTTCTTCCAGGGTATTGATCTTCCGAGAGGTGGCAAACTCAGCCTTGGTACCTTCCAGATTAGGACGGTCGCTGCGAATTACTCCGCTACGATCCAGCATCACAATATTTTCCCGCTTAGCTCCCACACTTACATATAAGCGGGAACAGGAAATAGCGGCGGCACCGGCTCCGTTTACTACAATTTTAACTTTATCGATTTTTTTCTTCTGAAGCTCGCAAGCATTGATCAAAGCAGCAGCCGAAATAATGGCTGTACCGTGCTGGTCATCATGCATCACCGGAATTTTCATTTCTTCTTTCAGGCGACGCTCAATTTCAAAGCATTCCGGAGCCTTAATATCTTCCAGGTTTACGCCTCCAAAAGTAGGCTCCAGCGCTTTTACAATATTGACAAACTCATCCACATTTTTAGTGTCAAGCTCCAGATCAAATACATCAATATCTGCAAATATCTTAAACAGAAGACCTTTGCCTTCCATTACGGGCTTAGACGCTTCCGGGCCAATATCTCCTAAACCTAATACCGCGGTACCATTGCTAATTACAGCAACCAGGTTCCCTTTGGCGGTATATTTATAAACATCTCCTTTATTTTCGGCAATTCTCAGACACGGTTCTGCTACACCAGGAGAATAAGCCAGGGCAAGATCCCGTTGAGAGTTAGTAGGTTTGGTAGGTACTACTTGGATTTTTCCAGGACGGCCTTGCGAATGATAATCAAGGGCGTCTTGTTTGCGGTTAGTTTTACTCATTAAAATAAACTAATTGGTGAGGGCCGCTAAATTACAATTCTTTTTTTGAATGAGCCTTTAAAACATAGATTACAGATTAAAATAACAATGGCTTTCAATAGGAGCAAATAGTCTAACAGACTCAAATTATTTTTAACATGAAAGCAAAAATTAACCTCTATTAATCTTTAATTTCATACCCGGTTGCAGAGCTGCTCCAGCCAAATTATTTAATGCCTTAATTTTAGATACCGTAGCACCCTTAAATTTTTCGGCAATAGCCGATAATGTATCTCCGGCCTTCACGATATAGGTAAAATAGGAAGAAGCAGAATTTGACTGCTGGGCCGGTTTGCCCGTTTGCAACCGAAGAACTTGACCAGGCACAATGGAGGAAGATTTCAAATTATTCCAAACTTTTAAATCCTGCACTTCTACCCCATACAAATTAGCAATGCTTCCTAAAGTCTGGCCACTTTTTACCCGATGAGATTCCGGCCGCGTATCGGCACCAGAATAAGTACTTACCGCGATAACTTCAGGCGCCTGACTGCTATTTAAAACTTCATATAAGGAAGCATACATCTGCCGGTCAACATTAGGAATAACCAAACGTTTAGGCGAAGCGAGTGAGCCATTAACAACCTGCTTTTTATACGAAGGATTTAAAAATCTTAATTCACTTAGCTCAATATTGGCCGCTTTGGCAATAGCCGCCAAAGACACGGTGCGGTTTACCTCTAAAACATCCGTTAGAATATTGAAATCAACCGGCTGGGGAACAATATCATGCTTCAAATAATAATTCATGGCATAAGCCGTGGCAATAAAAGCAGGCACATAATTTTGGGTTTCGCGGGGCAAGAAAGGTCTAACCTTCCAGAAGTCAGATTCCCCTCCGGACCTGGCAATTGCCCGGCTAACGGCACCGGTACCACAATTATAGGCCGCTATAGCCAGCAGCCAGTCTCCCAACTGTTCATAAGCATCACGTAGATAACGTGCAGCCGCGTAACTGGCATGAGCCGGATCTTTACGCTCATCTACAAAATTATCCATAATCAAACCATAGCCCTTAGCTGTAGTGTACATAAATTGCCAGGGTCCTACGGCACCTGATCTGGATACCGCATGCGGATTTAAAGCCGATTCTATAATGGAAATATATTTGATCTCATCAGGGATACCAATTTCTTTCAGCGCCCGCTCAAAAATGGGGAAGTAATATTTAGACAAACCCAGCATTTTACCAACTTGTCCTTTACGCTTGTTAACATATAGGTCGATATATTCCTGCACGTGTTCATTGTAAGTTAAAGGAACAGCATTTTGCAATGTATCCAACCGGCGTTTATAAACTATATTCTGATAAGAAAGTAAAGGATTATGAGGTATATTGGGTAAAAATGTGGTATCAGGAATACCGGTCTGGGGGTGTTTCCGGTCATCATGCATGATGGAATCAGTCAGGGCTTTATTGAAAACAGGTGCGGCTTTTATACCGATAGCTCCTATTAACAATAAAATTACGACAATGGCTTTTTTCATCTGTTTTGTTCATATTAAGGCAAGGGAGTGCCTAATCATTTAATAATAAGATCAATAAGCTATCTAAATCAAGAGTCCTTACGAATTTCAAATGCCTAAGTTCCAAATATTATTGGCATTTTTTTACTTGAGGAGATTTTTTCAGCATTCATCTTCTTTCAAAGTCCTAAAAACGTAGTCTATTTATCTTTAGTATGATAAACTGATGTTTTTGCAGAGAAGTTGCTTGGTTTTGCCTTCCAGGCACTCAGACATTCAATGCTGCAAAGCCTATTAAAAATTACAAAAAAGCCTTGTGATTCCCGGAAAAACCAGAAAAGCACAAGGCTTAAAAATGTTAAAATGAGCTGCTAATTAATTTTTGTCCTGATCTTTAGGATCATGATTTTGGGCATCTTTAAATTCTTTTACACCCCGGCCCAATCCACGCATTAATTCAGGGATTTTTCTGCCACCAAATAATAACAGAATGGCCAAAATAATCAGGATGATTTCAGGAGCACCTAAGCCCGCCAATAAGATTGAAGCTAACATAATTTCTAGTTTTGATCTGTTTTAATATGGTCAGTGGCAGAATTTTCCTCTCTGGCAGCAGATGGTTCCGCGTTTTTAGAAGGACTATCCATATCAAAACCATCAGCCACGTTGTTTATATTGTTGTGAATTTCGCGTTTTACTCCTTCTGAAGCATCTTTAAATTCACGGATTCCTTTTCCAAGCCCACGTGCCAGTTCAGGCAGCTTTTTGCCACCAAATAATAGCAGTATAGCAAACATGATGACCATTATTTCTGGCGTACCCATGTTTAAAAATAACAAGATTGAGTTACTCATCTTTTTTCAATTGATTAATTGGCTACAAATATAGGTATTTCAAGCCCTGAAATTCAAAGTCTTAAAATATTTTAATTTGCCAGCCAGGTTGCCGGGTTCATCGGAACGGCTCCTTTACGAATCTCAAAATGCACCTCGGTACGGCCATCGGTTGGATCGGTTGAAACTGTACCAACAGTTTGTTTTACGGCCACTTTTTGTCCTTTAGATACGCTTACCGAACGCAAGTTAGAATAGACCGTAAAATACTCCCCATGTCTGATAATCACTACATAGGATCCGGCAATACTTTGCACAGTCGAAACGTCCCCGGAAAATACGGCCCGCACACTGGAATTTTCGGCTGTTTTAATATCCACCCCGTTGTTTTCTGTGGTTACATTAGCTCCATATTTATGTATTCCAAAACCCTCGGTAATGATACCGCTGGCTACCGGCCAAGGTAAACGGCCCCGGTTATCTAAAAAGTCGGAGGAAAGTTTAGCCGCCTCGGGGGTGGCCGCTAAAACACTGGATCCTTTGGCAATTGGCTTAGCCACCGGCGCTTCTTTGTTTTCAGCTTTAGCCTTGGCAGCCGCAATCCTGGCCTCTTCTTCTGCTTTTCTGCGGGCCTCTTCAATTTCACGATTAATCGCATCCTGGATAGCACGGTTTAAACGGGCAGATTCCCTTTGTTTTTGAGTAAGCTCCTGTTTCAACTTCTTCTCTTCCTGGCTAAGCCCGGAAAGCACTTTTGACTGCTTGTTCTTTTCGCTGCCCAGTAAATGTTTTTCTTTTTCCTGATCAGTTAACAAATGGGTTTTCTCCTGTTTGTTATGATCCAGTTGTACAATTTTAACTTTCAGATCTTTTTGCGTTCCCTGAATATATTCGGCTTGCTTTTTACGGTAAGCGCTAAACTGCTGCAGGTATTTTAAGCGCTTATAAGCCTGGTTAAAATCGGCCGAAGCAAAAATGAACATCATTTTACTGTAGGCACTCTGATTACGGTAGGCAAATAAAACCATGCCCGCGTACTCTTTTTTCAACTGATTAAGTTGCGATTGAAGCGAACGAACCGTGTTGCTGTTGTCGGCAATCTGATTATCCAGTAATCTAACTTCAGAATTAATGGTTTTGATTTTTTCTTCGCGTAAGCGGATCTGTGTATTCAGATCCCGGATCTGTTTTAACGACAAACTCTTGCTGCTGGAAGTTTGTTGAAGGCTACGATTGAGCAGCTCAATTTCGCGGGTTAAAGCTTCCTTACGTTTTTTGAGCTCTGCGCTGCTTTGGGCAAACACCTGGCCCGATAAGCAGAAAATAACAAAGAATAGTACAGTTTTAACCAAATTCATTACCGCAAAAGTATCTAATTTTAATCTTAATCTTTTACCGAAAACCTTTTCGGCACACTAAAAGGACTTTCCACCGGTTCGTTAAGGCTAACGCGATTATATTTCAGGTTTACCCGAACAGTATTTTTTTCAGTTGACGATTTAATATTTACCGTGTGTGGAATCTCCTGCCCCGAAACTACGAGAAAATCGTCATAATTTATCTGCAAGTCCTGATAGGCAGCTTTATCTTCTAAAGAAGTTCGCACTACTTTATTCCGCTCATTAAACTGAATGTTATAAGCCAGCGCCTTCAGCAAACCGCTTAGTTGATTTTCCTGAACGGTCCATTCAGCGTTTTCGGTAATCAGTTCTTTAATAGGATTGCCAACTAAAATGGCCTGCAAGGTGCCAAAATTGATCTGCTCATCGGCAAATTCATATAAATAATTAAAGGGCTTATTAATATAAGTACTTTCCAGATTTAGCCTGATCTTAACACTATCGGGCGTAATAAGCGCTCTGGCCACTTCCAAGCCAGCCAAAGCAGTTACCGAGATCCAGATACTTTCATCTTTTTTAATCCGGATATGCATGGTTACATCATTCTGGTTGTTATCCAAATCCAGATCGGCCCGGGCCCTGGCCGTAAAAGTGCTAAAATCAAGCTGACTTTGCTTAATTGCTTCCAGCTTGTCTTTTTTACTGGTATTGATTACGGTAGTATTGGGAACAGGTTCCGTTTTAACCAATTCTTTTTTAGCCTTGCAGCTTGCCATAAAACTTAGCAAGCACAACAACAGCAGACTATTCGATATATTTTTTACCATTAATTTTTTGATTTAGTTTTTCGGAATCCCCACCGGCCTGTTTGGCTTTTTGCCATTGTAGCAGAGCCGCCGGCACATCGCCTAAGTGATATAAAATATCACCATAATGCTCCATTTGAACGGCACTTTCCTCCTCACTATTGTTCAGTGCCTTCTCCATCCAGGTGCGGGCTTCCTGATATTTTTTCTGACGGAACAGTATCCACGCATAAGTATCTTCAAAAGAAGCATTATCGGGCACTAATGCTATAGAGCGCTTAGACATAATTGCCGCCTTGTCCAATTTTTCGCCACGCATTGCCAAATAATAGGCGTAATTATTTAAAGCATAGCTATTATCCGGACTTAACTCCAATGATTTTTCATAAACTTCATCGCTTTCTCGGTAGCGTTTTAAGGCATTATAAGCATCTCCCAAAGCAGAATAGATCTGGGCCTGAACTTCCTTATCTTCGGTTTCCAGGCTGGCAGCCATCTTTAATGCGGGTATAGCCTTTTCATACTGCTGAGTTTGAGCATAAGACACTCCGGTAAATAAATTCAAAACCGCCTGGTTAGGAAAAATCGCCAGAGCGGCTTCGCCATCGCTTACTCCGCTTTTAAAATCACTGTTACTGATATCAATACGCAGTAATTGTTCCCAGATCTGGTAAACCTGATTATTCAAGCTCAGAGCTTTTCGGTATTGCTGGGCCGCTTCGGGATATTTTTGCTCCTGGAAAAGTACATCGCCATACAAGGCAAAGCCTTTAGGATCATTGGGATGAGTTTTCGTTAGGATCAAAGCCAGCTCTTCGGCATAGGCCCGGGCTTTATAATCTTCAAACTGCGGAAAAAAAGAAAGTACAATGCGTACTTTTTCATCTACATGCAAACTGGGGTCAGCGAAAGCTATTTTCAACTCAATAAAAGCTTCTTCAAAACGACCCAAAGCCTGATAATTACTGGCCAAAGCCAGTCGTATCATAGCATTACCCGGCTCTACTAAAGCCGCTTTTTTTAGAACTTCAATGGCTTTATTACGATTGCCTGCACTGGAAAAAATATCCGCTAAATTCAGGTAGTTGCGCAAATCTTCGGGATGCTGTACAATCTGGCTTTCCAGTTCAGAAGTGGCTTTACCGGTTTTCCCCTGCTTAATTAAAATACGTTGACGGCCCTCCGAAAGATCATCAGACGGGCCAAAACGCTTCTCAATTTCGTTATAAACGGTTGTTGCCTCCGTTATTTTGTTCAACAGATATAAGGCATTGGCCTTATCGTAATAGCTGTTTTCATCATCGGGCGATAAGCGGATTAACTGATCAAATACATCCGGAAGAGGCGCAATATCATTTGTCTTTTTATAAATATCAGCCAATAATATCCAGTACCATTGGTTATCCGGGCTGATAGAAACGGCTTTGTTCATCAGTGCCCTGGCTTCCGGTTCTTTATTTTGGGCATGATAAATATTGGCCAGTTCGTACATAGCCGGGGCATTGGCTGGATCCAGCTCGATCACTCGCTTAAAATAATCGGCGGCCAATTGATAGTTTTGGATAATTTTACCGTGCAAACCATCCAAATAAAGCTGCTTTACCGCCATACTATCCGCAAGACTAAGCGCATCAGAAGCCGACTGGACAGATGCTTTCTTGTTCGCTTTTTTATTCTGAGCAAAACCCGGCAGCATAGCCGCTGCAAGTAATAATGATAAAGCCGTTGTTTTCAACATCGTTATACTCCGGTATGTCCATAACCGCCTGCACCACGCAAAGTTTCAGTTAACAATTCAACCTCATCCCAATTAATCTGTTCATGTTTGGCAATAATCATTTGAGCGATGCGGTCGCCTGGCTTAATTTCAAAATCCTGGTTGGAAAAGTTAATCAGCAAAATTTTGATCTCACCCCGATAATCGGCATCAATAGTTCCCGGCGAATTCAAAATGGTAATGCCATGTTTCAAAGCCAGGCCGCTACGGGGGCGTATCTGCGCTTCATGCCCCTGAGGCAACTCCATAAATAACCCGGTCGGGATCAAGCTGCGCTCCATAGGTTTTAACCATACAGATTCTTCCAGATTGGCTTGCAGGTCCATACCGGCCGAGGCTTCAGTTTGATAGGCCGGAAGCGAATTAGATGATTTATTAATAATGCGGATGATCATGAAATTTTAAATATAGATTTTAATTCTTTGCGTTCAATATAAAAAGTTGCCAGCGCAAACAAGATTAAAAGAAGATTGCCAATTATCAAATTGCGATCAAAAACCACAAACGACAGAAAAACCAATCCTACAGAGGCTAACAAATAACTTAGATTTTTTTTCAGATTATAAGGTATCGGATAATTCTTCTGGCCCATCCAATAAGAAAGCCCCATCATACTGGCGTAAGCCGTTAAGGATATCCAGGCTGAAGCCATATAACTGTATTTGGGAATAAAAATCAGGTTTAACACAATAGTTAAAACGGCGCCAATGCCCGAAATGTATAATCCAAAACGGGTTTGATCTGATAATTTATACCAAATGGATAAATTCATATAAATACCCAAACTAACATAGCCAAACAACAAAACAGGAACGACTTTTAGCCCCGACCAGTATAAGGCCTGCTGTACCGCATCTTTACCTCGGATAAAATACTTCAGAATTTCAATATTGGCAGTCAGCGCTACAAATATCAACGAAACCGCAATTACAAAATACGTCATGATCCGGGCATAAGTTTGCCCCGAATTTTTGTTTTTAGCATGACTGAAAAAGAAAGGCTCGGCCCCCAACCTGAACGCCTGCACAAAAATACTCAGGAAAATAGCCACCTTGGCACAAGCCCCATAAATACCCACTTCCTGCTGACTGATATCTTCCGGCAAAAGCTTGCCTAAAAATATCTTATCCAGATTCTCATTAATAATAAAGGAGATATTGGCTATCAATACAGGCAGACTGTAAACCAGCATGTTTTTGATCATTGCCAAATCAAACTTTAACCGCAGCTGCAATAGCTCGGGCAACAATAAAATCAAGGATAAGATGCTGGCAATTAAATTGGATATAAATACATATCCTACCCATTGCGGACGGTACCATTCTGCCAGAAAAGAAGCGCCCCAGCCCCCATTTTTAATGATCAGTGGAATGGCAAAAATGAAGAAGAAGTTAAAGCAGATAAAAGTAAGAATGTTGATAAATTTGATGATCCCGTAACGCATGGGTCTGCCGTCAGCCCGTACTTTAGCAAAAGGAATAACCGACAGCGCATCTACCACCAGGATAACCATAAAGTATTTCACATAACTGGCATAGTCCGGATTATACACTTCGTCCCCCTGTAACCAAGCAGAAATATCATCCACAAAAAACAGGGTAAAAGCCAGAAATACTCCACATATCCCCACTATAGACATAAAGGTATTGTTGTACACCTTGTCCTGATTTTCGGGATGCTTATTCAGATAACGGAAAAAGGTAGTTTCCATGCCAAAAGCCAGAATGGCATTGAGCATGGAGGCCCAGCTATACATATAAGTAAAAATGCCGTACACCTTTACATCGTACAGCCTTACATAGATGGGTGTTAGAATAAAGTTAAGTAACCTGGAAATTATTGTACTGATGCCGTAAATAGCCGTTTGGCCGGCAAATTTTCTGATTGTTGTTGACAAATTACAATGCGCTAAAACAGGTTATATACTGGAGATAATCAGACTAAATTCCTTTTTAAAATTTCAAAATTAAGATAGTTTTTAAGTTCCGCCTCCTGAGTTTCTACTTTGTCTACTACCGCCCGGTCTGGGCCTTTATGGCAAAACTCCAGGAATAACTCCAGCGAAAAATCATCCCCTTCGGCCTCTATATAAACCGAGCCATCGTTTTGGTTGGTTACAAAACCTTTTATCCCTAACTGATCGGCTACGGCTTTGGCCGAAGCCCGATAAAAAACACCCTGCACCGCACCAGAAACACATATATTTAAATGCTTCATTTTATTTTAATTGATGATCTAGAGCTCTAAATTACAAATGCGTTCCTTTTGAATTAAAAACTCTTGCCATATATCGGCCAAAATTTTCGCCGCCGGCCTAATTTGCTTAATGGTTGCGGCCACCTGTCCAATTTCCAGTTCGCCTTCAATCAAATCGCCTTCAAACATTCCAAGTTTAGCACGCCCCCGGCCCAAAAGCTTAATCAACTCTTCTTTCCCGGCTCCGGCAGCCTCTGCTTCTTCTACTTGTTTAAAAAACTCATTTTTCATTAAACGAACCGGCATAAGCGCTTTCATACTCAATTTGGTATCGCCTTCTCGGGAATCAATGATCGCTTTTTTAAAATACTCATGCGCCGATGATTCAACCGAAGCGGCAAACCGGGAACCTATCTGCACACCATCGGCTCCTAAAGCCATGGCCGCTAACATGGACTTGCCGCATCCAATTCCTCCGGCTGCAATTAGCGGTACAGAGATTACTTCCTTAATTAATGGAATTAAACACATGGTGGTAGTTTCTTCCCGCCCGTTATGTCCGCCGGCCTCAAAACCTTCGGCCACCAGGGCATCTACTCCGCTATCCTGCGCTTTTTGGGCAAACTTAGTATTGGCTACCACATGCACTACCGTGATGTCGTTTTTCTTTAAAAAACCCGTCCAGATGGCCGGATTTCCTGCCGAAGTAAAAACAATCTTTACTTTTTCCTCGACAATAATATCCATGATCTGGTCGATATCCGGATACAATAAGGGTACATTCACCCCAAAGGGTTTATTGGTGGCCTGTTTGCATTTTTGAATATGCTGACGCAGTACATCCGGATACATGGAACCGGCGCCAATCAGCCCTAAACCACCGGAATTGGAAACCGCCGAGGCTAAACGCCATCCGCTGCACCAGACCATACCAGCCTGTATCACCGGGTATTCTATCCCCAATAATTTTTTAATCGGATTCATTGCCCGCAAATTAGGAATTTACGGGCAATTAGAAACAGTTTACTTAAATGAGCTTTTTTACCTTCGACTCCGGAGTTAATTTTAACCCACGGGTTTCAGTAATTAAGTTCAAGCCAGGTTTTTTACCTTTTTCAATAGATCCAAAATCCTGATCAATACCCAAAAATTTAGCTCCATTCAAAGTAGCCCATTGAATAGTGGTAGTTAATGGTATAGCAGGGAAATGCTTGCTCAGAGTAAGCAATTCGGAAAGCATGCACAGTTTACCGTTTGAAGCCAGACTATCTGTACCCAAGGTGATATTAAAATCATGTGGCAGGAACATGTCTATTTTAGGCAACTTGTTCTCAATATACAGATTGGCATTAGGGCAGAAACACCAGGTTATATCCCGACCAAAACGGCGCACAAAATAAATATCCTTTAAACTGGTATAGGTATTATGTACCAGCATGATCTTTTGATCTTTGGGCAACAAAGGAACAATAGACTGAACTGAATCACGGGCTTGAGGCTTAAAATACTCGATATCCATGCCCAGGGATTTATAAAACTCCAAAAACTCGCCGGTTTTATAACGATATAATTTATTCTCTTCTTCAGTTTCCTGATTGTGAATACTGAATAAATTATTCTTCTCTACACAGTAGTTTTTAAATTGCTTAAACAAGTCTTTAGAAACTGAATAAGGCGCATGAGGAGTTATCGAAGCGGATAAAGGATAGAAACTCTCCTTTAATTCAACACCGGCCGCAAAAATTTCTTCGGCCTTTTTAGGATCAAAGCCCAATACTTCCACAAAAGTATGGTAGTAAATAGAGCTCTTGTGCTTTACTTCTTTAGACAAACCATTATTGGAAATATCGCCCACAGCAACAATTCCATTTTCGGTCATTTCTTTGTCGGCCTCAGCCATGGCCTTGGTAATTACCTGTTCATTGGCCTCACGCTGGCTTAGCAACGACTTAATAAACGCGATTAAACCTTTGCCCTGAGGCAGTTGACCATTCAAATGCGAAAGCTCTAAATGACTATGGGTATTTACAAAACCCGGAACGATTATACCGTCAAGCTTTTCAATCGGGCCGGAAACGGAGCCCGCTTGATCTTTATCAT
>DASQIU010000011.1:0-30339 GCA_035631395.1 Daejeonella sp.
AGATTTTCTTTAGGGATACCTGGCGCCGAAACAGAAACCGGGTTAGGTACACCAATATAAAACACGTTCATTTTATCAGGCGATACTACCGCCGAAGGTCGTGATACCTGGTATTTTTGCTCGGCTGTCTTGTACTCTTTAACCGTACCATCGGTTTGTTTAACCCGAACGGTGCCTGTCCATGAGAACAACCCTTCGTTTGAAGTATTGACAGAATAAAGTCCTTTACCATCTTTAACCTGTAAAGAAGAACCTCCTACGGTGATGGATGGGTTTGAACGTGAATCGTAAGCAGTTAAAAATACTTCGGCAGTATAAGGCTGCCCGGCTATAATATAAGAAGTTGGAGCCACCGCAACCGCAGCAAACTGGTCCAAATTAACAATAGCCTGATCCATTTTTCCAAAGATCTTCTTCACCACATCCGATTCGGCATTCTTCACATCTGCCTGGATTTTGGTCAAAATAGTCATAGCGGCTGTTAATGGAGTACCCTCGCCAAAATTAATTTCCTCCCAGGTGCGTTTACCGTCAACCGGCTTAGCAGGATCTTTAGCCTCCAAAGAAAAAGTAACCAAAGAGCGATCTTGCGGTTCTAACAAATTGATCAATCTTTCGCGGGTAGCGTTGATCTTTTCTTTCAGCTCTTTCCCTTTTTTATTGTTGATCATAATACCCGGAGCAATATCCAGATTAGAACGTTCAACCAGGTCACCGGTTTCTTTATCATAACCTTGTCCGGCTGTAACAAATTGCTTTTTTAAGCCTTCCACATGGTTGTTAAGCTCATCTGAAATGGCTTTGGCCTGTTGGGCCTTTTCATAAATAGGTTTTGCCCTTAGGGGCTCATCTTTTAGTTTAGTATTTTCAAATGCAGAAAATAATTGAGAAACGCTATTGTGGACATTAGTTTTGGATGTTTCCAAACTATCGTTTAAATTTTTAAAAGCATTTAAAATTGTATCTGACACATTTAGCGCAAGCATCGCTAACAATACCAAATACATGATATTGATCATCTTCTGCCTCGTTGATTCTTTACCTCCAGCCATTTTTTATTCCTTTTTTTTAGAATTTGAGATAAATAATTGATTAAGCTCTAGGCTGGTTCATCGCTGAAAGCATGTTACCATAAATGGCATTTAAGGAGGATAAATTCTGGGCTAAACGGCCAACTTCTTCTTTAAACACTTTAGAATCTTCCATAGATTCATTAAAGTTTTGCATAGTAACGGCCAGATTCTGATAGAATTGGTTCATGGATTTTAAATGCTTACTGGAATCTTGCAATTCAAGTTCATATACCGCATTTAAAGCCGACAAATTTTTACCTAAAGCATTCACCTGTTCATGATAAGCTTTAGAGTCGATATTGGTTTCGGCCATTTCTGCCAGGCTGCCGGTAGCTTTAGCAAAAGCCGTAGTTAAGCCATCAAATTTCTCAGAAGCGGTTTTAAGCTTTCCGGTAAACTCATGAGTAGCGGCAGAAGTATCGGCTACATTGTTTATGGCCGAAACTTTGTCGCCAAAGCTACGCAAACCGTGGCCCAGGCTTTCAATCAATTCCGGGCCAATTTTGGCATCAGCCATCATTTTATCTAAGGCCGCTGTAGAAGATGGCGCCACGGCAACTGCTCTTTGGCTGCTTGCTGATAATTCACCCGTATACTCGGGATCCAATTCCGGGTATACTTTCTCCCAGGCTACTTCATCTGCTGGTGGAAAAAATCCAGTGATAAAAAACAGGAAAGCCTCGATCCCTAAACCAATTCCAATCATGTAATTACCATAAACCCCGCCTAAATGGAGGATTTTGAATAATGCACCGATAATTACGATACTAGCACCCCATGAGATAGAGGTGTGCAGGAGGTTAATTTTTTTTTTTGCAGCCATTGTTTAGTTCAATTCTTGAAATAAGATGTATGTATTGGGGTTAAGAGCATTAACGTTTGTCTTTGATATCGCGACCCTGGTATTTAGAAATACAACGGAAACCGATATATGATTTAGCCGTATCTTGATATTCAAAAGTGGAAGCCGAGTTTTGCAGGAAATAACCGATATCTTTCCAGGAACCTCCGCGTACTACTTTACGCTTCAATACTTCCGGATCATCGGCTTTAGCTTCATAATTAAAGGTTGGGTTCAGATCATGCGTAAAAGTAGAGGCAGCCTCGTCATAAGCAGAAAGGGTCCACTCGGCTACGTTACCGGCCATATTGTATAAGCCGTAATCATTAGGATAGTATGATTTTACATGCACCGTAAAAGTACCGCCATCATCAATATAATTTCCACGACCGGGTTTAAAGTTAGCCATTAAGCAGCCTTTTGCATTCCGAATATACGGGCCACCCCATGGATAACTGGTACCATTACGGCCTCCGCGAGCAGCATATTCAAACTCTGCTTCGGTAGGTAAAGTGTATTCAGAACGCTGAGGTAAATTGCGGCTTTCGCGATAAGATTCATTGTAACGGGTTCTCCAAACGCTAAAAGCCCGGGCCTGACGCCAGGTTACGCCAACTACCGGGTAATTGGCAAATGCAGGATGTGAAAAATAATCCTTTACCATAGGCTCATTTTGCGCATAGGCAAAATCAGACAACCAGGTTAAGGTATCCGGATAAACAGCAACAGTATCACGTAGAATAAAGTCTGACCGCTTTTTGTCTTTATCGTTTCTAAAATTAGAAGCTTCCCGCAACTTCATGATGGCAAAATTGTATTTCAACAGCCTTACATCCAATTCATTACGATCAAAAACTCGATCTTCGCCCTGATAATACATCGCTTGTAGTTTAGCGGTATTTCCACCACCCTTTTTGCTGCTCCAGATAGCAGAACCGTTTCCTACTTTTTTCCAGTCGATATATTTTTTGGCAGATGCATTCGGATCAGATTTACCCTTAGGCTTAAGATAAAACTTATCATCCTGCAAATAATTGGTAATGGCAATAGAATCACGAACCCAGTTTACAAACTGGCGATATTCGCTATTGCTAATCTCGGTTTCATCCATATAAAAAGCCTGGACGGTAACCTGTTTGTTTTGAGAGATTTGCGCAAAGGTAATATCCTGATCGGTTTGCCCCATTACATAAGTACCGGAAGGGATGTACACCATCCCGTAAGGAACATCATTATTTCTGAATTTTTTAGTGGAAACACCAACCAATTCACCATTTGATCCTCCTTTACCGCAGCTACTGGCGAATGTGCTGATGGCTGCAAGAGCGATAAAGTATATTTTTCTCATCTGTTCGTTTTCCGGTTTTATACCTTTTTCAAAAAATTATACCGAATATAATAAAAAACAATATTTAAAAATCAGCTTTCAGCCAGAAGGGAAGATACTTAACTATAACAAAACTTTTAAAAAAAAGTGGTTCTATTAAAAACGTAAAAAGTATCGCGTTATTCTTTCTGATTTGATTTTTTTTGCTTTACGTAAGCTACCAACGAAAAGTTTCCCCTAAAACAAAAAACCTTTATAAAGTGTTATTTAAAATGCTTGAAACACATTAAACATAACCTTACAGGAAAACTATTTGTTTGATTGTTTAATGTATTGTTCTATAGCCATCGTCATACTGGGAGCATTTACGGTGGGTGCCGGAATATCCAGAATGAGACTGTGCTCTTGCACCGCTTTATGAGTACTTGCTCCAAAAGCCGCTATGCGAGTGGCATTTTGCACAAAATCTGGGAAGTTAATAAACAGCGAATGTATGCTTGAAGGGCTAAAAAAAGCAATAATATCGTAATACACTTCGGCCAAATCAGACAAGTCGCTGCATACTGTGCGGAACAATACGGCCGGCGTGAAATCATACCCATTTTCCTGAAGAAACTTCTGAGTTTCTTCGGCGGCTACATCCGAACAAGGATATAGGAACTTCTCGGTACTGTGTTTTTTTAATACTTCCGATAGATCTGAAGCCGTTTGTTTTCCAAAGAAAATTTTTCTCTTTCTATACTGAATATATTTTTGAAGATACAGGGCAATAGTTTCAGAAATACAGAAATATTTCATTTCGGCCGACACTTCAAAACGCATTTCTTCACAGATCCGGTAAAAATGGTCTACGGCGTTTTTACTGGTAAAGATAATAGCCGTAAAATCGGCCAGATTAATTTTATCCTTTCTAAATTCCTTGGCCGGAACTCCCTCTACATGTATAAATGAGCGGAAATCAATTTTCAGATTATACTTTTTAGCCAAATCAAAATAAGGTGATTTATCAGTTTCAGGCTTAGGAAGAGTGACCAAAATACTTTTTACTTTTCGATTTCTCGTTTCAGGCGTTATTTGCATAATTTCTTTTCGGCTTAGACCCTAAGTACTTTTATTAGAATCAATAAAGGGCATATTTCGAGGGCACAAAGATAAATAAATAAATAAATTTTAGGAAATTGATAGTTAGATAAAACATTAACTCCGGTTCGCAAAAACTGCACTACAATAACTATTATCAATAATAAAATAGCAAGATAGCTATAGATCTCGGCATAATTGTATGGAGAAAGACTTAAACCTATAATTAATGGAAGAAAAATAATAGCAGTGTTAAAATAGCTTAAGTACAACACCACTACATACTCTTTTACCAGCTTCTGGATTCCAAAAAGAAAACCCAACATTCTCAAAGCCAGTATTTTCAAAGTAAACAATCCAATAACACTTACAGATAGTATTAGAAACCATTCAAACCCACTAAATGAGAAATCAAAATGCAGGTATTTGCCAGAAAGATAAAGCCACATTCCTATGGTTAAACCAAACAGTAGGTAAAGGAAGAAGAATGGCCAGGAGCTGAATAAATTATCTTCTTTATTAATCTGGCTCAGCACCCGGTTACTATAAAACGACTGAACAATAGAGGCCAATTCTTTTGAAAATGCGCTCTTTAAAATGGCGAAAAACAGCACTAAACTCAGTACAACGGCTAAGATCCAACTCTCGCCAGCGGGACGGAGCTTGCCTTCATGTAATCGCTCGCTCTTTTTAGGAAATTTTTTAGCAAAAGCGGCAAAATCAAAATTTTTAAGGGTATAGAGTTGAATCAAGCTATCTAAAAACTGGTTGGGCCGGTTAGGATCCGGGGTTTTAACCCACATCCTGGCTAAAGAATCGCCAACGACAGAAAGAGAATCCTTTTTAAACTTTAGCTTAGCCAGGGTAACAGAGTCAATGCTTTTATATTGATAAACAGCCTGAGTACGCAAACTGCTATCTTGAGCCCAAACCACCATATGCGTAAGCAACACAAGAAATATAGATCCCCAAAACCGTTTTAACATGATATATATGAATATTAATATCCCGAACTTTGCCCGGCAGCAAATTTAACAGATTCTTTTGAGTGTTTGCCCCAAGTATTTTTTGAGATTAAGCAGAAAGTGAAATATCTGGTATTTCCAACTCATGAAAATAGACCGTAGTATGCAAAACATCTAAAAAGAACACCGAGGTGTTAGCATCATTTTTTCGCTCTATAGGCCACGGAACCGGCGTATGGCCAACAAATTGATGATATCCTGGCAGTAAATCATTCTCTAATTCCGCTTTATCGGCCCAGGTAATTCCGCCATAGCCCTCTCCGCCGCGTAAATAACCTGCCCGATGCAAAAAATCACGTTTAGAGCTTGCTTCTGCCTTATTCAATAAATCGGCTAATGAGCCCGGCTCTTTAATCAGGTCGGCTATAATTGGCAAAGCGATAAATTGCTGATACCAGGTAGCACTTACTCCGGCATGGGTAAACAAATAATTCTGTACCTGCCAGGCTACCTGAAAACAGTTTTGGTACTGATGGAACAAATCGGTAAGCTGCATTTGCAAGGAAGGCCTAAACCCAGAACATCGGTAAGCCGGGAAATGTAGGTACTGAATATCGTGATTACCTAATAACAGAATTACCCTATCGGGATGTTTTTCTTTAAAGCTGATCAGTTTTTTAAGATTTTCATAAATCTCTGTATCCGTTTTATCAAAACCATCCACATAATCTCCCAAAAAAATTACCTGATGGTATTTTTCTGCATTCACATTTTCCCAGCATGAACTGCCGTGCAAATCTCCTATAATCAGCAATCTCATGCTTAAAAATACTATTCTATTAGCTGCATACCTAAAAAACAGCGTCAGATTTTTTAAAGCTCGCAAAAATCAAATTGGTACTTTTGTATTTTCTGTTATTTCACATAATATAATTATGGCCGGAATCTACCTGCATATTCCTTTCTGTAAAAAAGCATGTTATTACTGCGATTTTCACTTTAGCACTTCTACTCGCTATAAAGAGGAAATGCTACGGGCTCTACAGTCGGAAATCCGTTTACAACAGCATTATTTAGGTAATAAGACTATTGAAACCATTTATTTCGGGGGAGGTACACCTTCTTTATTAAGTGCTGATGAGCTGCAAATACTGATTGACCAGATTGAGCAAATCTACAATGTTTCCCAAACAGCCGAAATTACCCTGGAGGCAAATCCGGATGATTTAATCCCGCAAAAAATAAAAGAACTCCGCCAAACTCCTATCAATCGCTTTAGTGTCGGCATCCAATCTTTTTTTGAAGAAGATTTAAAGTGGATGAATCGGGCCCACACTGCCAGCGAAGCAGAAAGCTCAGTAAAACGAATTCAGGATGCTGGTTTTGAGAATATCACCTTGGATCTGATCTATGGATATCCACTATTAAGCAATGAAAAATGGTCTGAAAACATTCGCAAAGTACTGGAATTGGGTGTACCCCATGTTTCTGCGTACAGCATGACCGTTGAACCGGCCACTGCCCTGGCCTCTTTTATCCGTAAAGGAAAACAGCAGCCCATGAATGAAGCCCAAAGTGCGGAACAATTTATGATGCTGATGAATAATTTAACTGAGGGCGGTTTTGAACAGTACGAAATTTCAAACTTTGCCCGCCCGGGCAAGTTCTCTATTCATAATTCCAATTACTGGAAAGGCGTACATTATTTAGGAATTGGCCCTTCGGCACATTCCTATAATGGAGAAACCAGGCAGTGGAATATTGCCAACAACAGCCAATACATAGATTCCATAGAAAAAAAGGTAGTACCAGCCGAAGTGGAAATTTTAACTCCGGCAAACCGCTTAAATGAATACATCATGACTTCATTACGCACCAGTTGGGGGATGGACTTGTACTGGATAAGTACCACGTTTAGCCCGGAAATAGCTTCTGAAACAGAAAAAAACTTATCTGGTTTTATGGAAAAGGACTGGATCAAAATAGATAATAACTTGGTTACCTTAACAGTTAAGGGCAAACTGTATGCAGATTATATAGCTTCTGAGTTATTTATTGAACCTGAAATGGTCAATAAATTAACGTAGTTCACCAAATGGTATCCTTATGGAATAATTTTTGCCCACAAATCCAAAATATGGGATTTGAATGGCATTAGTACAGTTAGGGCTTAAGTCTGTTTTTTATTTTTGCAGAAAATATTTGACCTCATCAATCTCTATAAAAGCATGGGCATTAACCTAAAAAAAGTAGATATTGTTCCAAATATCAGCAAAGAAGACTTTATAAACAATTACTTTAAACCGGGTAAACCTGTAGTTATCCGTAATTTGGCCCACAGTTGGCCTGCTTTTGAAAAATGGACTTTTGATTATATCAAAGAAACAATCGGTGATCAGATTGTTCCCCTCTACGACAGTTCTAAAGCCGATCCTTCAAAACCCATTAATGCGCCTACCGCGGAAATGAAGTTTTCAGAATACCTTGACCTGATTCAGCGTGAGCCCACCGATCTGCGGATTTTTTTATTTGACCCTATTAAATATGCACCAGGTTTACTCAATGATTATTTACCTCCTAAAGAACTTCTAGGTGGTTTCCTGGATAAATTTCCCAATATGTTTTTTGGAGGAAAAGGATCAGTAACCTTTTTGCATTACGATATTGATTTGGCACACATCTTCCACACGCATTTTCATGGGCGCAAACACATTATCTTGTTTGAAAAAAAATGGAGCGAACGGCTATATTGTATTCCCTTTGCTACCTATGCACTGGAAGACTACGATATAGAAAATCCCGATTTTGAAAAATTCCCGGCATTAGAAGGCGTTGAAGGTCTGGAAGTGTTTCTGGAGCATGGCGATACTTTATTTATGCCCACCGGGTATTGGCATTGGATGAAATATTTGGATGGATCTTTCTCTATTTCTTTAAGAGCCTGGGATAAATCATGGTCAATAAAAGCACAAAGCTTATATAATCTAACCATTCAGCGTAAATTTGACGACTTTATGAAAACGAATTATAAGCACAAATACATGATTTGGAAAGAAAAACTAGCTATAAAAAGAGCTGAAAAAGCCTTAAAAAGCAAGCAACCAAAATAATCTTAAAATAAGAAACGCCTCGCAATTTACACGAGGCGTTTTTTTATTCTAAAGCAGACAACTACCTGGTCCTACATTCTCAGGGAACGGTATAGGAAAACATCTCCAAACATGATCTCCTGCCCTACCGAGGGGAAGTTGATCCAAAAGATTATACCTTCGCATATCAATCCAGCGGTGACCTTCGCCAAATAAAGAGTACCTCCGTTGTTTTAACATTTCGGTAATTAAAGCCGGCTGAGTTACAGGGCCAGCATATGGGTTCAGCCCATTTCCGGTACGGATTGTATTAAGAACTGTAACCGCATCGGCCAATGCCCCGGTATTGATTTTAGCTTCTGCATAAATAAGCATGAGTTCTTCATTACGAATAATAGGGATTGGGTCCAGGTTACTTTTATACAGGGTTACCCCATAGGTAGCGGTCAGGTTATCTGATGAAGCAGGGCTACTTCTCAGACCGGTTTTATTAGCTATACGTAAATCATTGCCTTCGCCCGCAGCTATTGCATCACTTATAAATGTAGGCTCCACTCCCCGAACCTCACCGGTAGAATTTAAGGGAAGGAAAAAGCGATTCAGTTGATCTCCGCCCGCATTGGAAAAAATATGATAAACACCTATTCCTTTTGTCGCATTATAATCACCAGTTAAGTTAAGAAATGAACTACTGAGATGAGTCAATGCTTCGGCAAAGTTTCCGCGATACACCGCTACCCGGGCAGCCAAAGCCTGATTGAACTGTTTAAAAGTTGGCGGAGTATTAAATCCTGCAAAACCAGCGGATAGTTGAAAGGCGAAGGTAGTTCCGGCATTATCCAGCTGGGTGGCGGCCTGATCCAACAAGGCAGCAATAGCTGTTAAAGCGGTGGTTTTATCAACAATTGGGCCTAGATGATTAGGGTCGGATACATCTATACGGATCCCATTTTCGTTGGTCAAGTTTAAGGCCAATAGCAATTCATAGGCTTTAATGGTATTGGCAAAGGCCAGATAACCCTGCTTTTGTGCATCAGTTGGCAAGTTGGTGTTACCAATGGCCTGAATCAGAATATTACAATTTTTCACCACCCTATAAAAGGCATTCCAGGGTCTGGTATCATAAAAGGCCTGATTATCCAAAATATTATTACCCTTACCCAATAAATCTGAGGTATAACGCGGGTCCGCTCCCGAAAAACGAAGGATTTCCCGACCAACTATACTAACATCATCCAGGTAAAATTCCAGGTCTACCCTCATACCAGATTCCGTTCCGGTAACAATGGTATTCAAAATGGGTACCGTAGCATTGGATAGTACCCCTTCCAAACTAGGATTATTGGGGTCTCCCGAATTCTGAATTTTACAGGAAGAGGGAATAAACAATATAAAGCAAATCAGGATGCTTGTTATATACCTGGAGATATTTATAAATTTTTTCATAGCTCAGAATTTTAAAAATTAACCGATAAATGAAAGAATATCCGTTTAGACGAAGGAAATGGAGTGACTTCTACCGATGAGGAAAATCCTCCGGTACCAAAGTTTGAAACTTCAGGATCGTAGCTTATATAAGGTGAAATGGTAAAGAGGTTGGTTGCCGAAGCTCCAATTCTAACACTCTGTACCGCGTTATTAAATCCTCTCTTCACTACATTTGCCGGCAAAGTATAATATAGCCCAACTTCCCGCAAACGTATATAATGAGAGTTCTGAACAAACTGGCGGGCAGAAACTCCTAATAAGCTGGTTCTTTTGGCCGCATTTTGTATCCAATCCGGACTGGTACCCCCCAAATCGGTAAGAAGTTGGGTTAAATTAATGTTTTGACCACCAGCCTTCCAATGCAATACAAAACTTGCACTTAAATTTTTCAGGATGGTAAATTCATTCAAAAAGCTCATTTGGAATTTGGGTTCCGAATTGCCTAAAACAAACACCCCGTCAGAAACGCCATCCCCATTGATATCGTCAACTCCTACAATCTGTGTAGCCGATTTGCCCTGTTCAATTTTATATTGGCTCAGCCCATTGCTAAAACCTCCGAAATTAAAGGAAGGGATATCCAATCGGGTTACTTTGGAACGGTTCAGCCAGAAATTGGTCCGCGAGTTCCAGGTAAAATTTTCATTATTAAATGGTAAAACTATTAAAGCTAACTCCAAACCTCTATTACGTAAGGTTCCGCCATTGATTATTTTTTGAACAAAACCAGAAGAAGAGGGTATGTTCTGGGCAAAAATCAGGTTACTGCCAGTACGGTTATAGCCGGTAGCCTCCAGAGCCAACCTGCCATTCCACAAGCCCAAATCAAAACCCATTTCAAGTTCCTTCTGACGTTCCTGTTTAATTACATCGTCTCCCAGTTGTGGAAAACCAGCTTGATTTTGCACTCCAATTAGGACACCACCCACACCACCGATATTAGAAGGAGCAAAACTGGTAAATTTAGATCCAAAGGGTGGGAAATTTCCAGATTCACCAAAGGCGGCCCGAAGTTTAAACTGGTTAATGGTTTCAGATTTCCAGAATGAAAAACTCGTTGTGTTAATGGCAATGGAAGCTTTGGGAAAATACTGAAATTTCTTCACATCCGCATTGTCAGAAGATTTATCCAGGCGCAGCCCCCCTGTTAAAATCACCCGGTCATTCCAATTAATCTCTTCTTGCAAAAACAACCCGCGGTTTCTGCGGGGAGTTCGAATCTGATCTACCCGGATTGCTGAAGCCTGGTCCAGATTGGTTTGGCCGGTAATCAAAATAGTGGCCGTATTTAGGATCGTATTTTGATCAAAATTATTCAAAGCCCCTCCTCCCGAAGTGGTAAAATGTAATTTTTGATCTTCCGTGGATAAACTGTTAACCACATAAGCCGAAAGATTGGTGTTTAGATTGGTTGTATTCCCCTGAATAGAGGCTCCGTTGGTACCATTGCCATTCGATTCAAACTGCAAGGTATTAGGAAAAATAGCCCGGGTAGCCAGGGTATAACTATCTAACCCTCCATTTAGGATCAGGCGGGTAGTAGATATTTTACTTTCCTGCAGATAGGCCGTAAATGTGGCTCCGCCTACAAAGCGATCAACCTTTTCGTTATTGGTAATCACATCCCTGGTCTCCAGCGGATTGGAAGCTGCATACTGATTCCTGGGGAAATTGCCATTTGCATCCGGGTGCAACTGAGCATAAGTAGGCGTAGAAGCCAGGGCCACACCAAATGAAACTCCTGCATTGTCATTATTGGTTAAACCACGATCAGCAGAAGAATGAATATAGCTGGAGGTCAGGGTGATATTAAAACGATCGGAAATCCGGTGATCCACATTGGCTCTGAATGAACTTTTAGTATAACCCGTATGCTGGATAATTCCATCTTCATATTGATGTAATCCGGAAACATAAAACTTGGTTTTTTCACCCCCACCAGAAATACTCAATGAAGTATTAGACAACAAGCCTTTCTGACCATACATCTCCTTTTCATAATCAAATATTTGCCCTTGGGCCACCGCATTTCTAAACAGGGTTTTCTGGGCATCCACATCAGGCTGATTGGTTACCACACCATTAGACACAGTCTGAAAAAAGGTCTGGATCTTATCCTCATTCCAAGGACCTACTCCCAATAGCTTTATGGCCTGATTAAAACCCATGTCCTGCGAAACAGTAACTTGGGTTCTGCCCTGTGCTCCTCGCTTAGTGGTAATAATAACTACTCCCGAAGAAGCCAGAGCACCATAAATAGCTGCGGCCGATGCGCCCTTGAGCACTTCTATGCTTTGAATATCCTCCGGGTTAATATCCGCAATCCTGTTGGAAGGGTTATCCTGGTTAGAAGTGGCGCTACTGGCCCTGCCGGCAACCGTTACAGTATTAAGCCCGGCAGAAATGGAAGAGTTATCCATAAAAACGCCATCAACTACATATAAAGGCTGTGTATTACTGTTGATGGAGGTGATGCCCCTCAAACGCACCGAGATGCCCCCGCCCGGAGCACCGGAGGCGGACACAATATTGGCACCTGTTAATTTGCCATTCAAAGCCCCTTCCAATGTTTGGGGTGGTGCTGTTCCGGTTAATTCTTTAGCCGACAAGGTGGCAACGGCATTAGCCAGGTTACTTCTTTTTACACTGGTAGCCAAACCGGTAACCACCACTTCGGCCAACTTGGCCACATCACTACGCAGAGCGGCATTGACCGTTTCGGCAGCGGGCGCCTCATAAGTAATGTATCCCAAAAAAGAAAACTCGATAATGGCCTTGGCATTTACATTCCCTAAAGAATATCGTCCATTGGCATTGGTAACAGTACCTACGCGAGTTCCTTTAACTCTGACAGTAACTCCCGGAAGCACCTCTTTGGTATTGGCATCTGTAACCGTTCCTGAAACGGTTATTTGTGCATTACTTATAATTGGTAATAGAAAAAAGGCCATTACCACTGAAAGGAGTAATAATTTCTGTTTCATAATACATGTATTTTGAAATTATGTTTATCCAAAATATGCCCCTGAAAAGAAATTTGACATGTGCTTATCTATTAATTAAAATCCAAGAACATATGTTTAAGAAACCCCGAAAACATCAATCTGTTTTGTTCAATAACATTCTTTTGATGAAATTTATTCGGGTAAGAAACAGAGATTCCTTAGAGAGGGGTTTTCAGAAAAGATAGGGGCTTTATCACCGATAAAATAAGGCTGCTTATATCGGCAACTAATAAGAATAAAAAAGCCATCTTCATAAGATGGCTTTTAAAATCATTCAGCAATCAGCTTTCCTCGCATGGTTGACCAATGGCCCGGAAAACTGCAAATAAACTCATATTCCCCTTTGGGAACCGTAAACTCAATCGTATCAGATTCACCGGGACCCACGGTTTTGGTGTGAGCCAGTACGGATGATTTCATAGAAGCAGGAATATAATCTGTTTCTTTACTGGTCATGGCCTGCATGGCAAATTTTTCCGGATCAGTACCATTTTTGAGCAGCACAAAATTATGCGACATGGCTTCTTTGGGCATAGTGCCAATATCTTTAATGGTTAGCGTTACTTTCTCACCCGCTTTTACCCGAATTGTGGTTTTATCAAATTTCATCTGATCATTTCCAGAAATTTCAACCGTATTGGATACTTCCGTGCTGGCAGAAGGAGCTGGCGTGGTTACGGCGGGGAGAGAAGTATCTACCTTGGCAGTTTCATGCTCAGCAGTTTTTTGCTGGTTCCCTCCACAAGAGGCCAGCAATACAGGAATTGCGATTGCAGTTAATAATGTTACTTTTTTCATGATGCTTTATTGTTTGTTCTACCCAAGCATATTTCTCGGGGTCTGAATTCTAAACAAGCATCCTAATAATAAGTTTTCACCATAATTAAAGGAATCTCATCAAAGGAATTTTCAAGCCTAAAACCGAATCAGCTGGAGTGATCGGCAATGATTTTCCAGCTACCCCGTATTTTTCTCAGAAACAGGGTAAAGAAGCCCGCCGGTTCGTCGTTTTTACGCTTCAAATGCCAGGCGCCCAAAACAAAAGCATAGCCATTTCCCATCATTCTGACCTCTCTAATATCAAAAGTGAGTATGCCCATGGTCTCTTTATCAGGATAACCTCTTTTATAGTTATCCAGCGTATTTTTCCAACCATAGCGGGGGCCGCTTTTACCCACAAACAAAAGGGAATCAGACTGCCAGTACCCCTGCATATATCCTTCCAGATTTCCCTGATTCCAGGCTTGGCGCTGTTCTTCCAACAAATTAAAAATCTGGCGGCGATCATCCTGAGCATAGGAATTAACAACTATTAGCAGAAATAATAAAATCAGAAAGCATTTTCTCATGTGGGAATTTACATTTTTCGGGAGCTTAAATTAGCAAAATATATTAGCTGTTATTAATAGCTAATGGCCAAATGCTAATAGCTAACAAGTCCGCTAATTTTACCTCCGCCTAACATAAATAGGAAATCAAACTTTTATCTTCGAATACAGGTTAAAATCAGAAAGAAGGGCATAATATGCGGGGACACGAATTCACGAAATTTATTCCGAAGGAACTTCCCAAAGGCGGATTTGAAGAGCTTCTGAAACTATTCCTGGAATTGCTAAACTACACGGCCGGCGATGCCAATGAAGCCCTGGCCTGGATGAACGAGTTGGATAAGAAATTTAATATAACTACCGACGAGTATGGCATGGGCGATTTTATTGAAGACCTGAAAAGAAAAGGTTATCTGGCTGATGATGAAAAAAATCCGGGTGGCTTTAAAATTACCGCTAAAACCGAGCAAAGCATCCGACAATCGGCGTTGGAGGAGATTTTTGGCAAATTAAAAAAATCGGCAAAGGGAAATCACAACACCAATATTTCTGGCTTGGGAGAAGAAAAAAATGCCGACCGTCGCGAATTTCAGTTTGGCGACAGTTTGGATCAGATCGATATGACCGCATCCATCCAAAATGCACAGATTAGCCACGGTATTGGAGATTTCACTATGACCGAACGGGACCTGGAAGTAGAAGAGAAAGACTACAAAACTATCACTTCTACAGTGCTCATGATTGATATTTCGCACTCCATGATCCTTTACGGCGAAGACCGGATCACCCCGGCCAAAAAAGTAGCCATGGCCCTGGCCGAACTTATCAGAACCCGTTATCCTAAAGACACATTGGATATTGTGGTTTTTGGCAACGATGCCTGGCCCATTACCCTAAAAGATTTACCTTATCTGCAAGTTGGACCTTACCATACCAATACCTATGCCGGATTAGAACTGGCTGTAGATATACTACGCCGCCGAAAAACCCATAACAAACAAATTTTTATGATTACTGATGGCAAACCTACTTGCTTAAAAGAAGGTAACCGCTATTACAAAAACAGTATTGGCCTGGACCGTAAAGTAGTTAACAAAACTTTGAATATGGCCGCTCAATGCAAACGCATTGGCATTCCCATTACTACTTTTATGATTGCCCGCGACCCGTATTTGCAACAATTTGTGAGGCAGTTTACCCAAATAAATGGCGGCAAGGCATTTTATAGTTCTTTAACAGGATTAGGCGAATACCTATTTGAAGATTACATTAGAAACCGGAGAAAAACCGTACGATGATAGGTAGAAATGCCATCCCGCATTCTCTATTTCAAAACCGGAACACGAAGACATGAATACAGATATCACAGAAATAAAAACATTAGCCGGATTAAAAAAGATCGGTTACCGCAGCAGATCTGTTAAAAATGAATTAAGAGAAAACCTGATAGCCCTGCTCAAAAACAAAGAAGTTGGCTTTGAAGGAATCATTGGCTATGAGGATACAGTCATCCCCGACTTACAAACTGCCTTGCTTTCTCAGCACAATATTTTATTACTGGGTTTACGCGGTCAGGCCAAAACACGTATTGCCCGCCTGCTAACCAGTTTATTGGATGAGTTTGTACCTTATATGGAAGGTTCAGAATTATTTGAAGACCCTCTGAATCCGATTACCTGGTTTGGCAGAAATCAAATAGCCACTTTAGGCGATGACACCCCGATTGCCTGGCTACACCGTTCTGAGCGCTATACTGAAAAGCTGGCCACCCCGGATGTAACCGTAGCCGACTTAATTGGCGACCTGGATCCCATTAAAGCAGCTACCATGAAACTGACCTACTCTGACGAGCGGGTGATCCATTTTGGCCTCATTCCCAGAGCACACCGCGGTATTTTTGTGATCAATGAGCTTCCCGACTTGCAAGCTCGCATTCAGGTTGCTTTATTTAATATCCTTCAGGAAAAAGATATCCAGATACGAGGTTTCAAGCTGCGCTTGCCTCTGGATATTCAGTTTGTATTTACGGCCAACCCGGAGGATTATACCAACCGCGGTGCCATTGTAACTCCCTTAAAAGACCGTATAGAAAGCCAGATATTAACGCATTATCCGCAAAATATCGAAATTTCACGCAAAATTACCCAACAGGAAGCCTCCATTAGCCCCGCCCAGCACCAAACTGTAGAGGCCGATGAATTGGTTAAAAACCTGGTGGAGCAAATTGCGTTTGAAGCACGGAATTCGGAATTTATCGATAAAAAGTCTGGCGTATCGGCTCGCTTAACCATATCGGCCTATGAAAATCTGATCAGCAACGCTGAACGCAGAATGTTGATTAATGATGAGAAAAGCACTTTTGTGCGCATTGCTGATTTTTTGGGAGTGATACCGGCCATCACCGGAAAAATAGAGCTGGTTTATGAAGGCGAACTGGAAGGTCCGGCCAAAGTAGCCAATATCCTGGTAGGTAAATCCATTAAAACTTTAATGGCCCAGTATTTCCCCAATCCGGAAAAGCTGAAAAAATCAAAGGGAGTTAACCCCTATGCCGAAATCATCAACTGGTTTAGCGCCGGGCATAGTTTAAATCTATCCGACGGGCTTCCTCTACAAGATTATAAAGCTGCCTTAAACTCCGTTCCGGATTTAAAAAATATAATAAAACAGTTCCACCCTGGGCTAACTGAAAACCAGCAATATTTATTGATGGAATTTCTATTGCATGGCCTGGCCGAATTTTCACAACTTAGCAAAGCTTTTTTGAATGATGGTTTTATCTTTACCGATATGTTCAATAGCTTATTTAGCGCTGAATTTGATGAAGGCGATGAGGATTACGATGATGACAAAGGCCGACATTAATCTTTTTTCGGGAAATTAAAAGGCCTCGGCGGCAAAAACTAAAACAAAAAATGAGTAACAGAATTTTAGGGCTATTAATTATCAGCTTTATACTGATAATTATAGATTTATATATCTACCAGGCAATCCGATCCAGCAAATTAAAGTGGAACAATAAAAAACTTCCTTACCTATGGTGGGGATATTCCATTTTGCTGATTTTGGGCGTTTTTGTCAGTATATTTTTTAACATCCGGCTAGCCCTCAGGGCCATTATTCTGGTAGCCTTTTTCCTCACTTTTATCGGCAAACTATTTATTCTGCCATTTTTATTTGCCGATGATATCCGCCGGGGCATTATTTGGCTAAAGAGCAAATTTGCCGCCAAGCCTAAACCCCTTACTCCTGCTGAAACTCCCACTCAGACTGATAAAATTCCCCGTTCTGAGTTTTTATTGAAAGCGGGAATGTTGGCGGCAGCCATTCCTCTTAGCTCTCTCACTTATGGCATTGTTTCCGGCGCCTATGATTACCGTATTAAACGTCGGATTCTGTATTTACCCAATTTGCCGGCAGCTTTTGAGGGCATCACCCTTGGCCAGTTATCAGATATCCATTCCGGCAGTTTTTACAACCGCAAAGCCGTATTAGGCGGAGTAGAAATGTTATTGGCCGAGAAACCAGAGTTGATCTTTTTTACCGGCGACCTGGTGAATAATCTCGCCTCCGAAATGCGGGATTATCAGGATATTTTCACCAAAGTACAAGCACCCCTGGGCGTTTATTCCGTTTTGGGAAATCATGATTATGGTGATTATTATTATGGCAAAGACCCTTCGGCTGCCAAAACCAAAAACCTGGCTGCCGTAAAGCAAACCCATAAAAACATGGGCTGGAACCTGCTTTTAAATGAAAATCGCCGCGTTAAAATAGACGGAGATGAAATAGCCATTTTAGGAGTGGAAAACTGGGGAGCCGGCCGATTTGTTAAGCATGGCCGCTTGGATTTAGCCGCAAAAGGAGTGGATGATGTATCCACAAAACTACTTCTCTCCCACGATCCCTCACATTGGCGGGCGCAGGTTTTACCAAACTATCCGCATATTGACGCCACGTTTAGCGGGCATACTCATGGCATGCAGTTTGGCCTCATCACCAAAAATTTCCAATGGAGTCCGGCTCAATATGTTTATTCAGAATGGGCCGGTTTATATAAAGAGCAAAACCAGCAATTATACGTCAATGTGGGTTTTGGATTTTTGGGTTATCCGGGCCGTGTGGGTATTCTTCCGGAAATTACAATTTTTGAATTACGCCGTGGGAATGTATAAATAAGGTCTGAATTGGCCTATATTTACAATTTGTTCAAAAATTTTCAGCTTGGCCGAATGAATAAATACCTGCGGGAGTCTCTTGATTTCTTATTGTTCAGCAATCTGTTTATTGCCCTATGTTCCATGTCGCAGGGCTTGGTCACCTATCAATTATTACATCAACAGCCCCAAAAACAGGTTTTAGGCCTGCTTTTTTGTTCCACTTTATTGCTTTATAATTTCAGCATCCTGCTAATCAGGCCTAAAGAACCTGAAAAATCATCATTCAGAAGAGTTAGGTGGATATTTTCGCATTATCGCTTTATGCTTCTTCTCAGCGCTTTGGCAGTTTTAGCCCTAATTCCTTTGGCGCTTTATTTATCCTTTCCCACGCAAATAGTATTGGCCTTGCTGGGTATCATCTCTTTGGCTTACGGATTGCCAATTTTCCGTAGCCACAACAGGCGTTTTGGTTTACGGAACATCCCAGGAATTAAACTAATATTAATTGCCCTGGTTTGGTCGATAAGTGCAGTACTGATTCCAATTTTAGAGTTGGAAAACAAACAAAGCATATCCATTCCTATGGATCAAACCCTGTTATTACTGGCCAAGCGCTTCCTTTTTGTTGCGGCCATCACCATTCCATTTGATATCCGGGATTTGTTTCAGGATCAACTCCATGCCGTAAAAACCCTTCCGGTAATGCTGGGAGAGAAAAAAGCCTACCTGGTTTGCCAATTCCTTTTACTGGTTTACCTGGTTTTACTGTTGTTCTTTACTAAAGAGTTCGACCGCAACTTCTGGGGTTTGGCCTTAACTGTTTTATTAGCAGGATGGCTGATTTTCCGCTCCAACTGGAAAAAAAACGAGTACTACTATTTTTTATACCTGGATGGCACCCTAATTCTTCAGTTTTTAATGCTGATGCTGGTTAACGTCTTGTAATTTAATGGAAACGCATAGTTGGCGTTACACTAAACTACAAATTTGTATCCCACCCCACGAACTGTTTGCAGAAAATTTGGCCGGTCCGGATTATCTTCGATTTTTTTGCGCAGACGCACAATATGCATATCCAGGGTACGGGTATTTACATCAGAATTATACCCCCATACTACCATCATTAGCTCATCGCGATTAATTACTTTATTGCTGTTTTTAAGGAAATACAACAAAATGCGGTTTTCCAATATGGTTAATTCTACCCGGCGCCCATCTTTAATCAAAGAATGGGTATGCGGATGATGCTCCATATTTCCAAAATTATAAAGCTCTGATTTTTCATTGTGGATAGCATATTTCACCTTATTATCAATTAACGCTATCAACACATCCATATTAAAGGGCTTGGTTACATAATCAGATACTCCTACGCTATAAGCGTTTATTTTATCAATATCCTGAGCCTTGGCAGTCATCATGATAATCACTTTATCAAACCCCTTTTCTCTTACCGCCTCGCAAACCTCCGAGCCTTGTTTACCGGGCAACATCCAATCCAGCAATACGATATCGGGTTTTTCATCTAAAATCAGGGTTTCGGCAGCCGTGCCATCGCCGGTTTCCAATACTTGATACCCTTCTTTTTCTAAACGGCTAACCACCAGAAAACGAAGGTTTTCATCATCTTCTATAACGGCAACTTTAACCTCTTTTTGCATCATAATTTCTTCTAAAAATAATTGTATCTATCTGGTCATATCGAAATTTCAAGCGGCTAAGTCGCTGAAATACTCTCATAGGGTAATTCAATTCTAAACTCGGATCCTTTACCCTCTCTACTTGTTACAGAAATACTTCCGTTCATAAAATTAACCAGTTCTTTACAAAATGCCAAACCCAGGCCTACACTGCCCTGTTGATTGTACTGACTCTGTATCCGGTAAAATTTTTTGAAAATATGAGCCACTTCCTTACTGGGGATACCGATACCCTGGTCAACAAACCGAAATACGATATTCTTTTTTTCTTTACGGATGAATATCTGCAACACTTTATGCTCTGCAGGAGAGTATTTATAGGCATTATCAATCAGGTTTTGAAAAATACTGCCTAGCAAAACCGGATCAGATTTAAAATATTGCAGCCGGTCTATCTGGCAGGTAATATTAAAATGCGGATATTTTAACTGATAAGAATCAATGATATTCTGGCAAAACACCTCCAGATTGATCAGCTCTTCTTTTACCTGGATAGCCTTATTTTCAATTTGGGTAAAAGACAGGAGTTTATTCATCAAATCGTTCAGCTTATCGGCTTCCTCATCCAAAATTTTTCCATAATGTGTCCGCTCCCGGTCTGATAATTGACTGGCACTGCGAATATTATTACCCGCTATTTTGATCACACTTACCGGTGTTTTAAATTCATGAGTCAGGTTATTGATAAAATCATATTGCAGCTTAAACATTTTGCTGTTGATGTTCAGGTTGCGAAAAATGAGATAAGCAATCAAAACCAACACTCCGTAAATAAGCAGCAAACTAAGAGCAATGGGGAAAAAACGGCGGTTTATTTCCTGAGTTAAATAACTTTTTGGCGAACTGAAGTATAGTTTAAACCCGGAAAAAGCTCCAGGCAGGGGTATATCAGTACTAATAGTTTCTGAATCATTCTCCAAAGACTCATATACCAGAGGTTTTATCTGGATATACTGATATAATTCCGGATGCGGATTATTAATCTTTAATTTAAAAGGATCCAGATAAAAGGTCATGATATCCTGCTCATACACCGGCGAAGGGGGGAGTTTTTTAAACATCATATCCTTAAAAACCCGCATCTCTTCAGGCCGGGGAATATTCATATAAGTAATACGTCCGGAGTTAATGCTGTAGAAAACATTGAAAATATCGTCTACGCTAAGGGTTTTGGTGGTATCCACCGATTCAATAAATCCGGCAAACTTCACGGCCATCTTATTGAACTCATCGGCCGTTTTTAACGACAGGCTATGCGGATACTGGTTTTTAAAGAGTACCACAGAATCTGCCGGAATATGTTTTCCATACTGATAAACCGCTTTGGGGCCCATGGAAAAGTTATTAACCCTAAAGCCATCCGAAATTTTATGATTGCTTATTTCTGCATCGTAAAACACAATACGCGACACAAAAGGAAACCTGAATAGAACGGTATCGGTGTATTTATGTACCGAAGCAGAATCTAAGAAGCCCTGGTAATAAGAGATTTCGGGAATTTTATTTTGGAACAAATTATTATAGGGCGCCACCGTTTGCTCCAGCACATCAATTTTTTGCGAAGCAAACTCATTCTCCACATATTTCTGGGTCAGGTTATAAGCCAATCCTAAAGCCACCACCAACGATACAGAGATCAGGATCAGAAAAGCTACAACCAGAGAGAAGTTTTTACGATAAAACTGAGTATGTTCCTCCATGGGTGCTTAGTTCTTTTGCATATTCACTTCCAGGAATTTCTCTAATTGCCTGTAAAACTCTATTCTATTTTCCTGTTTTTTAAAGAAGTGTCCTTCATCTTCTTTCAAAATATAAGTAACCGGAATTTTTCGCTTTTTCAGTTCCTTTACAAATTGATTGGTTTCATTAACGTTTACGCGTGGATCTTTGGTTCCCTGAGCAATTAATACCGGTACCTTAATGCGGTCTGTATGGAAAACCGGAGAAGAGTTTCTGAAATAATCGGCATCAGTTTCCGGGTTGCCCACCATTTCATAATACATTTGACGGTAAGGTTTGTAATATGGCGGAACAGCCTTTACATAAGTGAATAAATTAGTAAGGCCCGAATAGGAAATGCCACAGCGATATAATTCGGGGTGGAAACAAAGTCCATTCAGCGCCGAAAACCCCCCAAAGCTGGACCCGAAAATAGCAATTCGTTTCGGATCGGCTACGCCCTCATTTATCAGCCAGCGCACCCCATCGGTAATGTCATCCTGTATTTTACCGCCCCATTGTTTAAATCCGGCAATCCAAAAAGTTTTACCATAACCGGTAGATCCACGATAATTTAACTGAAACACCCCATAACCCCGGTTAGCCAAAAACTGCACCTCGGCATTATATCCCCAACTATTACGGGCCGAAGGACCACCATGTGGGATAACCACTATGGGCAAGTTTTTTCCGCTCCGACCTTTAGGCAGGGTTAAATATCCATTTACAGTAATTCCATCGCGGGTTTTAAAGCTTACCGGCTTCATCTCGCACATCTCTTCTTCAGTAAAAGCCGGGTTTACATCGCTTAATTTTTGCAGCTTATTATCTGTATTGGTGTACAAATAAAAAGTTCCCGGGTTGCGGTCTGTAAAAGTCCGGATGATAAACCTGGTTCCAGAAGTATCCCGGTCAGAAATTTTAATCTCGGTGTTAGGTAATAACTTTTCCAGATTTTGGTACATGTTTTTAACCCTATCCTCCAAATAATGGCGTTCCTTTTTCCAGGTTTCATAACCAGCAAACATTAGATGATTTTTATATTTGGAAAAGGCCCCTTCTGATACATCCACATCCGGATTGCTGTAAATTACCCGTTCTTTACCCGTATTACAGTCAATTTCTACCAGAGCCATTTTATCTCGATTCTGATTAGAAAGGGCATAAATAAAGGAATCCTTGCTAAAGCCCAAAGGCGCTACAGTAGTTTTAAAGTTATTGGTCAAAACCGATTTAAACGAAGACTTTTCAGAGTGACGATATAACAGAGTTTCGTCTACTCCATCGCTTGCAATAGCCAAACGAAGTTTTCCCTGCGGATCAGCAAACCATTCGGTGATGTTTCCAGGGTTTTTTGCCAACAAATCCAATTTTCCACTACTCAGATTTAATTTATAGGCATCAAAAAAGCTGGAATCCCGTTTATTTAAAGCTACCAGTATCTCGTTGTTAAAAGATTTCCCCGGAGCAATCAGCCGGATCTTGGTTTTCCGAATCCCAATCAATTTACGGCTATTGCTACCATTCCGGTTTACCGCAAATAACTTTGGCGTTTCATCAATACTACTGTTTTGCAGGTACAGTAGCTCATCATTATTGGCCCAAAAATAATAAGAAATATTAAGGGTCGTATCGGCAGTGAGGCGGGTAACATCTTGTCCATCCAGGGTTTGAACAAAAATATTCAACCTGTTTTTATAGGGCTTTAGATAAGAAATATACCGGCCATCCGGCGATATCATAAAATTTGTTTTTTCAGGATTCTTAAAAAAATCCTCCATAGGAATTTGCCTAACCCGCTCTGTCTGGAAACAGGCGGTTAAAAGCAATATACCTGCTACCCAAAAATATCTTCTTAGAATCTGCATTAAACAATTCTCTTTTTATCATTATGTAGAGACGTAATACATTACGTTTCTTAGTGAATTAAGACATAATACATTAGGCCTCCACCAACTTTGTCAAAATACTAAAATCGATCTTAGAAAGGCTTTAATTTCCCGTAACATTTAAAATACATCAAGCTCCAACCAAGCAATATCCATGAAAATCAAAGAGTTGCCGGCGTCAAATTAATCGGCCTAAACCCGGTGATTATTGTAACTTTAAACTACCCGAATCACTAAATAAATTTTATGCGAAAATTTATTTTACTCTTACTGTTCCTTGGTTCGTTTGGCATGGCCTCAGCCCAGCAAAAAGCCGAAGAAGCATTAGGAATGCAATATTTTCAAACCGGAGATTTTGAAAAAGCGCTGCTAATTTACCAGAAGCTATTCAACCAGTCTAAAAATGAGAGTTTTTATGACCCTTATTTTACCAGCTTACTACGACTAAAGAAATATGATGAAGCAGAACAATTGGTGCGAGGGCAATTAAAATCAACTCCGGGCAATTATATGTATCAAATAGATTTGGGCCGGGTTTTAAGGGAGCGGGGGCAACAGGAAAAAGCTACCGAATGGTATAATTCCCTGATCAATGAACTTCCTAAAGATGAATACGCTATCCGCAACCTGGCAACCTCCTTTTACCGGGCAGAAGCTTATGATTTTGCTATAAAAACCCTTCTTAAGGGACGTAAAACCTTGAATGATGATCAGGTTTTTGCTTTTGACTTATTGGCTTTGTACAAGTTCCGTAAAGATAAGCCCATGCTGATACAGGAATATCTTTCCGTTCTGGGAACAAACCCTCAGATATTACCCCAGGCTCAAAATGCTTTTTCCAATCTTTTTGAAGATAATGCCGATTACGACCAGCTAAAAACCTCCTTGTTGCGTCGTATACAAAAAGATCCGCAGAACCTGGCTTATACCGAATTATTAACCTGGCTATATATTCAGCAAAAAGAATTTGAGATGGCTCTGAAACAAACTTTTGCTTTAGACCACCGCCTGCAAAATGACGGGCGCCAGGTTTATGAATTATCCCGGGTTTTAACGGCTAATAAAGCTTACCCACAGGCCATACAAGCCCTGGACTATTTAACGGCTAAAGGGCCAGAAAATAGGTATTATATCCCCGCCAAAGTGGATCTGCTCAATGTAAAAACCTATCTGCTTACTGAAGGAAAATTTAGCCGACAGCAACTCTTGGATTTAGAGCAGGAGTACCAATCTCTTCTAAAAGAGTTTGGCCGAAATGCGGGTACTGTTTTTGCCTCCAGACAACTGGCCAATTTACAGGCATTTTACCTTCAAAAAATGGCAGAGGCCGAATCAGAGCTCGAAAAAGTGCTCCAACTCCCTAACTTATCCTTGGTCATTATTGCCGAAACCAAGTTAGAGCTGGGCGATATTTATATCCTTAACGGCGAAATATGGGAAGCCGCCCTGATCTATGGCCAGGTGGAGAAACAATTTGCCAATGAACCCGCCGGCCAGGAGGCTAAATTTAAAAATGCCAGATTATCTTATTTCCAGGGTGATTTTAACTGGGCCAAAGCGCAACTGGATGTTCTGAAAGCATCTACCTCACAACTTATTGCCAATGATGCTCTAAATCTGCGTTTACTCATTTCAGACAATCTGCAACATGAAACCGACACCAACGCTCTAAAACTTTACGCAAAGGCAGACATGCTGCTTTTTAAAAACCAAACCGAAAAGGCCCTCAACACTTTAGACAGCATTAACAACCTGTTCCCTTCAAATTCCCTGGCCGATGACATCTTGATGTCTAAAGCAAGAATTTTTATTGGTCAGGCCAACTTTCAGGCAGCAACCGGGCCATTACAGCAGATCATTGAAAACCATGCCTATGGTCTTTGGGCCGATGATGCCCTGTTTATGTTAGCCGATCTATATGAAAACAAACTCAACCAGCCCGAAAAAGCCAAAACGCTTTACCAAAAAATCATTACCGATTTTCCCGGCAGTTTATATGTTATAGAAGCCCGAAAACGCTTCCGCAATCTGCGTGGCGATAACCAGGGATAATCTTTTTTATTAGGGAAGCGTATCCTCTTGACTTCAATATCAGCATAATCAAAACCGGTGTAAATCATAAAAAAATCGATATAACCCTTTTTTAGCCTTATTCCTATCTTTGCCTCATGATCTTATATAATGTTACCGTTATTTTGGATGAAAATATCCACCAGGAATGGTTAAACTGGATGCAAAACCAGCACATACCCGAAGTGATGAACACCGGCTATTTTGTTTCTAACCACATGCTCAAAGTACTCGATTCGCCCAATGAAGGCATTACTTATTGCATCCAGTATATGGCAGAAAATATGCAGCAATACCAGCAATACAAGGAAAAGCATGCTTCAAGATTGCAAGCTGCCTATCCGGAAAAGTTTGCCAATAAATTTGTGTCTTTCCGCACCATCATGGAATTCGTAGACCAGGCATGAAATTCATAGAAACCAACATCAAGGGCCTCCTGATCATAGAACCTAAAATTTGGAAAGACGACCGGGGTCATTTTTTTGAAAGTTATAATCAGAAGCTTTTTCAGGAAGCCGGTATAGAAGCCAATTTTGTGCAGGACAACCAATCCCTGTCGCAAAAAGGCACTTTACGAGGCTTGCATGCTCAAGCTGCACCTTTTGCCCAAGGGAAACTAGTTAGGGTAATTCAAGGCAGCGTTCTGGATATAGCGGTAGATATCCGAAAAGATTCTCCAACTTATGGCCAGCATGTTAAAATAGAATTAAGCGGAGAAAATCAGCGAATGTTTTGGATTCCACCCGGTTTTCTGCATGGCTTTTTAACCCTGGAAGATCAGACCATCTTCTGCTATAAAGTAACTAATCTATACAACAAAGAATCTGAATTGGGTGTGATCTGGAATGACCCGGATCTGAATATCGATTGGGGAATACAGACTTCTGAAGCAATCCTCTCAGAAAAAGATCAGGTATTGTCTGCTCTGAAAGACTTAAATAGTCCATTCTAAACGTTGTTCGTTTTTCGTCCGTCGTCTTTCGTTATTAAGACGAAAAACGACGGACGATGAACGAAATTACTTAATCAAATTATACAACTCGTCCAGTTTAGGAGATAATACAATTTCGATACGGCGGTTACGACTACGAATTTCCGAAGTATTTCCTTCAGCAATTGGCTGATACTCACCTTTTCCGGTAGCGGTAATTCGGCCATTATCAATTTTTTGCGCATCGGTTAAATAACGTACCACCGATGTAGCCCGCAATACACTCAAATCCCAGTTATCTTTAATCTGTCCCAGATTTACCACCCGCTGATTATCGGTATGGCCTTCTACAGAAATATGAATATCGGGTTGGGTTTGCAATACTTTGGCCAGTTCCTGTAAAGCCTGTTTTCCTTTTTCATCAATAATAATGCTTCCGGTATCAAACAAAAGCTTATCTGTTAAAGAAACATATACTTTACCGTTGCGGATATCTACCGATAAACCACTTTGCTGAAAGCCCAATAGAGCCTGCTGCAATTTATTTTTCAATTGGTTGGTAGCTTCATCGCGTTTACGCAAAACATCTTCCACCTCTCTTAAACGAGCTTCCCGTTTCATCAAATCTTCAGACAGCTTTCTAATTTCGGATGAACTATTAGAACGCAAAGCGTTATAATTGGCATCCAGGCCATCGTATTTTTCCTTCAATTCGGCCAGGCGGTTATTCATCCGACTGGTATCTGTGCGCAAACGGGCTAATTCTTCTTCCAGTGATTCAATTTTCACCTGGGCTCCTTGCCAGCCGGTTGACAAAGAATCTCTTTGTGCCAACAAGGCCTTATACTTTTTAGGAGATAATACCACACAAGAGCTAACAGCGCTGATCATTAAGATTGAAAAGAGAGCAAAAGATAGTTTCTTCATAAACGTAATTTTAAATAATAAAATCTGAGGTAATGATGCCTTCCGGTCAAATATAACCTAATGATTATAGATCAGGCAAGGGCATTGCGTAAAAAAGCAATAAAAGGATACAATTGAGCAAAAGCATCCAGCACTTTTTTTACCGCATCAGGCCCTTCTAATTCTTTGGAGGCAATGCTGTGACTTAAGGTAAAGCTTTTTAGCTTCAAAAGTTCTATTTCCGGATGATCGGCCGGATAACCTTTAGGGGTTGTTTTTAACTTTTCGGTAGAATCCAATCCGGTGTAAAATTTTTTAAATCCGGGCTTGGCCAATATTTGCCTTAAATCTGCTCCATTATAATCAATTTCCTGGCGGATGGATTTAAGCTGATCAGCCGGTGGCATCCAGCAACCTCCGGCCACAAAGCACTCTGAAGGGCTGATATGCAAATAATAACCAGGCCCGTTAATATTTTTCCCTTTCGGGGATATGTGGGCGCCAAAATTAGTTTTATAAGGGGTTTTATCTTTGCTAAAGCGGATATCCCGATAAATACGCATCACGCAATCCTTAGCATTTAAATCCGCTGGAATCTGGTTATCTATTTCAGAAAGTCCACGGATAATCTTCGAAACAAACTGTAAAACATCTTCCCGGGCAAAATCGTGTTGCTTTTTATGTTCAATAAACCATTCCCGATTGTTATTTCCGGATAATTGTTTCAGAAATTGAAAGGTATCAGATTTTATCTCGGTCATAATACGCGTTATACTTTACTTTAGGAGATAGCCAATGTAATAATATAACTCTGGAATACCGGTAATTAAAAGGCGCAAATAAGAATGTTCCCAATAAAATTACCACTATATACAACCAGGGCGATTCCACTTCGCCAGAAAGATAATAGGTTAAGATCCCCAAAATAACCATCTGGCTTACGTTCAAAGCATAACTTACATACATGGCCGCATAAAAATATCCGGGTTCTATTTCAAACCGCAAACCACAATGCGGGCAGAATTCGTTGGTTTTTTGAAACTTCAGGCCATACATGGGGCCATCAAAAATTTTTCCTCTACGACATCTTGGACATCGGGCTTTAATTACAGCATCAAATTTAGGGGTAAGAGGCATAGTAAAATTCAGGTTTACGGGCATAAACCAAATTAATTCAGAAACAAAATAACAGGGATGAACAATCAGTTCATGTTAATCTTTTCGTCCTTAACAGTAATGGCAACATCTTTACGACGATATTTTTTATACCAAAGGAAACCAACGCCGGCAAGGGCCAGATAAGGCGCCGCTAAAAGATATAATATTCCATCATTAAGTCCGGCACCTTGTGTATTTCCATTTTTTACAGAATTTTCTGCACTCAGCGTGCACAAAGAACATTGCGCCGAAACATTGGAAGCCGAAAAACTAAGCATGGAAAAAACCAGAATGGCAAGAACTGTACGAATGGTTTTCATAACACAAAGATAAAACTTAAAGCACAAATAAAGAGATATTTAATAGCTTGTTTTTATAACGAATATCTGCCCTTAAAAAGTATAATAGGGCGAAATCATCAAATAAACTATCACTCCGGTAATGGTTACATATAACCATATAGGAAAGCTCCAACGCACCAGCTTCTTGTGCTTTTCCACTTCCATTTGCAAGCCTCGCTGAAAACTAAAAAGCACCAGAGGCAATACAATAGCAGCCAGAATTATATGGGTGATCAGAATAAAATAATAAACACTTCTGATCCAACCCTGACCACCATAAGTGGTTTTAATGCCGGTAGAGTGGAAAATGATATATGAAACCAAAAACAAAGCCGATAAAGCAAAAGCGGCCAGGTTTAGTTTTTTGTGAATATCAATGCGCTTTCTTTTGATAAAGTAAAACGACACCATCAGCAATATGCTACAGGTTCCATTGATCATAGCATTTAACTTAGGTAGCTGAAAAACCCAAGCCGGTATCAGGCTTTTATCCGGAAACGGATTAATGATATGACTTTGCAAAATAACCACCACAGCCAATACCAGGATAGAAACTCCATATATCAGCCTAAAAACTCCCCTGTTACTCATGTTAGTTCAATTTATTCTCTCTCTGTTCCTCACGCAATTGCTCGGTAATTAACACTTTAATCTCGTCTATCAATTTATCTACCTGCTCTTTACTATTCGCATCATAATATCCGCGGATGCGTTTCTGAGCATCTAATAGTACTAATTTGGCGGTATGGATAAAATGATTAGACTGAGTAGTATCCTGCAGAGCATCCAGCAGGAAACCTTCCTTAGATAGTTGGTAGATCTCGGCTTTATCGCCCGTTAAAAACTGCCAGTTAACCGGTTTTGCAGCAAACTGTACAGAATATTTTTTCAATACTTCGGGAGTATCAAATTCCGGATCAACCGTAATGGAATAAAACTGCATTAAACGGTTATTCTGAAATCTTTGCCCTACCCGAAGCATTTGCTGGTTCATGCCCTTGCAGAAACTGGTGCAGCGGGTAAAAAAGAAATTCACTACCGTGATTTTATGATTATCGGCAGAAAAAGATACAGGTTGATTATCCTGATTTACTAAACCAAAATCTTGTACCTGATGATAAATGGTATCCGGAATGTTTTTCCCCCGTTTAGTGTGAAAGGTAGCTGCCACTTCTTTGGGACCAAATATGGGCAGGGGGCGATATCGATTTTTGCCTTTTTCCTGTAGCAAATAATACAATAATCCTGGCAACGCTAAAATGGCTACCA
>DASQIU010000012.1:0-5439 GCA_035631395.1 Daejeonella sp.
ATGGAAAATATTATCGCCTAAAATCAGGGCTACCTTGTCTTTACCAATAAACTCTTCGCCTATTACAAAAGCCTGTGCCAGTCCGTTAGGCACTTCCTGCACTTTATAGGATAATTTACAGCCGAAATTGCTGCCATCGCCCAATAATTTTTCGAAATTAGGCAGATCATGGGGTGTAGAAATGATTAATATTTCACGGATACCGGCCAGCATCAGAATCGAAAGCGGATAATAGATCATCGGCTTATCGTACACTGGCATCATTTGTTTGCTCATGGCAAGAGTAAGCGGATGCAACCTGGTGCCTGATCCGCCTGCTAGAATAATTCCTTTCAAGAGATTTGCTTTTTCTCAAAAGTAAACAATTAAGCCTTGGGACAAAATATCAAGTCGCTTTTCCGTCTCCCGTTTTCCGTCATTCGTCCAACTAAGGACGCATAGGGCGAAAACGATTAACGATTCGCTGCTACCTGCGCTTCCAGTTCGGCATACCATTCTGCACCGTACTTACGAATTAGAGGTTCTTTTAGAAAAGAGTACACCGATACTTTTAGTTCATTGCCTAAAGTACAGGCCGGACTGCAGATATTCCAGCGATCATAATGCAATACATCAAACTCCGGGTAGTTAGTAATTCGGATTGGATACAGGTGGCAGGAAATGGGCTTTTTCCAGGCAATTTCTCCGGCTTCGTAGGCCTTTTCTATGGCGCATTTGGTAATGCCATTTTCCCAAGTTACATAGGCACATTCTTTTACCTGATCTACACAGGGAGTAGTATAATCACCTTCAAAATCTTTGACATAAGTGCCCACTTCCTCCACGGTTTGTATGCCCTTTTCGGTCATAAAGGGCTTTACTTTGGGGTATATTTCTTGAAGCACAGCCAGTTCTGAGCGTTCTAATGGCGCTCCTGCATCCCCTTCTATGCAACAGGCGCCCTTACATCTGTTCAGGTTGCAAACAAAGTTCTCACTAACCACATCCTCATGCACCAGTGTGTGCTGTACTTCAATCATTTTATAATATTTTTAGAATAAATTTCTGGATAATTCCATTCTACACTATTATTTCTCCGCCATCATAGGAAACTTCAAACCTGAAGCATCAGTAAGTTCCATCGTTATTGAGCCTACCAATACTTCAACCTGAGCCTTTACAGGAATACGGTTACCATCATCGGTAATCCATAAATATAATTTACTGTCTTTACGAAAAATACGCCCTGGTTGGATGGATGGATTAAATTTAAGACAGTTCATATAACCTAAAGGAGTTTTGGTACGCTCTTTACCCATATACTGCACCTCTAATTTGGCAATCCCATCATCCAGGAAATAATCCATGCTAAACTTATCACCCACTTTAATCTTAGTCAGATCCAGGTTTCGGGCAAAATAATAGGCCGAAATAATATCAAAAGTATGTCCGTTGCTTTTATAAGTACCCTTATTGGAAACCACTTTTTTCTGATCCTGATAAAAACGGGCCTTATCGGTACGGCGGTAATTGGCTTCGCGGATATTCTCAGTATATAAATAAGGCAAAAGCTCTGATTTATCTATATAAGAATCATAGCGGTTACGTACCTTGTAGAACACGTTAAAGGTACCGGCAGTACGTCCCTCTGCCACCAAACGGTAAACCGGACGATTATCAAACTTTACATCACTCTCTTCCACTTTCAAGTTAGCTTCTGCCGCGGTAATAAATCCATAGCGGAAACGATATTTCAATTCTTCACCAGCCTGAAAGACCGGATCTTTCACAGGGGGCAGATCCTGCGCCGTAGCGGAAACCAGCCAACTGGTTAATAAGAATAATATTGTCAGTTTCTTCATAATCAGGCTTGGTGCAAAAAATAAACCATTTTAATCTTTGCGTTTAAAAATAGGCACCGTAGAACATGGCTCGCCATACATAATACTTTTGGCAAGTCCTTTTAATTTAGCCGTAATTTCTACAAAGGCCGAAGTAGGTACAGCAATTTCGCCACATCCCTTAACTACAATTCGCTGATCGCGATATTTCTCCAAATCAATCTCATTCAAAGCTTTTTGGAACAGAACCGTTTCCAGCAGTTCCAGATTGCCAAAAACTACCGTTGTGGCATATGGAGCCAGCTTACTAGCCAACAGCATATAGGCCCAGGTAGGCACAATGGCATCAGCCGAACATATAATGGCCACATGCTTGCCCATATAAGACGCCCAATCGTGACTCTTTACAAACTCCCGGAAATCCTTTTCGCGAAGAATCAATCCATGAAAGAGGTTATCCTTTATATCGTATAATACCCGCTCTCCTGCCGGATAAAGTTCGGCCAGATCAAAGCTGATCAATCCGCTTTGTGCAACTTTATTGACTATGTTTTCCTGAATATCCATTTTTGCTTCTCCTATTGTTCTGGATTATTGCATTCCCAAAAGCCTTATAAAAAAAATCCGGAAAAGGGTTTTAAACCTTTTCCGGATGCAAAGTTAGAATAATGCTTTTAAAAGAACCTCACACGATTGTCTTTAATCTGTGCATTATCTTTCAATACACGATATGTTTCTGAAGGGGCCCGTTGTATTAAGCCTTGGCTAACCTGAGTTTTCTGTTTGAAAACATTGGTTAATGGAGCCGGATTGCTGAAACGATCCACTACAAAAGCATAAACGCCTTGATTTCCTTCAATAACTTTAGACAATTTACCTGGCTGAGAGCCAAACACGGCTCCTACCACTTTATTTTCCTGGGCAATACCAGGGATAACCGGATTAGCAAACACCACATTCTCTGCAGGCATAACGGCCTGTCCTAATTTCTGGGCAAGCTGCTCAATAGATGTTGCACCACTTAATGCTTTTTGCATCTTATCGTTTAGCATTTTGGCTTTAACCATATTTCGAACAGCGGGTTCAATGTGTTTTTTCACCTGATCTAAAGGAAGGGTGCCTTTTTCTGCAATGCTGATCATTTTGGCTACCACATATTTATTCTCCATTTCAAAAACCTGATCGGCTACTTCACCGGCATTGGTTTTATATGCCCAACGGATTATTTCACGAGGATTATCTAAACCAGCTAGAGAAGACTGAGAAGCCACCACGTTCTCACCCAAAGCCATTTGAACACCTAATTTTTTAGCTTCTGTATCAAAATCTTGTCCGTTTTTAACCTGACTTAAGAAAGTGGAGGCTTTAGTGTAGGCTTCTTGCTGAGTTTTATTGCTGCTGTTTAAGGCTTTATCAACTACAGCTACCTTAGCAACCCTTGAACTTCCTTTTTGAGCATCAATTTTCACCACGTGCACGCCAAATTGAGTAGTAACCGTTTTCAGATCTCCGGGCTTGCCATTAAATACGGCTTCTTCAAAAGCCGGAACCATAGCGCCACGACCAAAGGTTCCTAATTCGCCGCCTTGATCTTTAGAAGCATCGGTACCATATTTAGCAGCCAGATCAGCAAATTTTGCTCCTTTACGGATCAGATTAATGATAGAATCTGCTTTAGCTTTGGCTTTATCCATACCGCCTTCGGTAGCCGGATTAATTAAGATATGACTGGCCGTTACAGAATCTGGTCCAACTTTAATGTCTAATACTTTAGCCATATGGTAAGCGCCATTGCTGAATACCGGACCCACCATAGAACCTGCAGAGGCATTAAATACCAATGAATCTAAGGCTGGATCCAATTGTCCTTTACGCACATAAGTAACCGGAACTTTTGAATCAGAGTTGATGCTTACAAACAAAGAATCATTATTGGTAGCTCTGAAATCGGCGGCTAGTTTAGTTACCTGCGCTTTAACTTCGGCTGTATCTGCATGAGAAGGCTTAGCATCAAATACTACGTATTCAAAAGTGCGGCTTTCTTCCTCATTTTTAAAACGGTATTTATGCTCGTTATAATAGTTTTGATAGTCCTGATCAGTTAATTTAACCTGATTATCCGGGATAGAGGAGTAATCTAAATTAACATACCGGAAATCGGCCAGTTTATTCCGCTGGTCATAATCCTCACGAGCTTCCAATGAAGTTACGTACAGACTGTTTTTAACCAGGTTATTATATTTCTGAGCCAAATGGTTTTCGCGGATGCTCAATAAGAACTGAGTCCATTGTTGACTAATAGGGCTGTTAGGATCCTGAGCTTTGATGTTTTCCAAGAAAGCATTCAGTTGCATACGGTTAAGCTGACCAGTTTTAGGATCGCCAAAATTTTGAATAACCTGAGGATCCGGATTTTTACCGGTGATCAGGTCGTTCATCTCATTTTTTCCTATCTGCAAACCTAAGCGCTTCATTTCCTTATCCATCAGAATTTGGGAAACGGTTTGGTTCCAGGTATTCTCTACCACATAAGACATCATTTGAGGGCTTAAATTACCTTGCCCCATCTGCTGTTTAAAGTTGTTGGCATTAACCTCCACTTTACTGTTAAAATCCTGAATAGAGATGGCTTCACCGGCAACCACTCCGACTTCATTCTGACTGGCCCGCCAGAAAGGGCTGCCTAAACGCACCGCATCGCTAAATAAGAAAGCGAAAATTGCAAAACCTATTACCCCGACTATAATTACGCCGGCCCGGTTCCGCAAATAACTCATTAGTCCCATATCAAATTTTTATTACTATTTATTTCAAAAGAGGCGCAAGATACAATTTTTAGAAAAATATACTAATACAAAATTCCGTTTGTAAGCAAACCTAAAACAGCCAACCCGCTTATGCTAAATTCTATTAAATTAGGGATATACGAAAATTAAAATCCCTGCTTTTCGGTCAGGCTTAAATCGCCGGTTGACTGGGAAATCTCGTAATATGAAAAATTTTCATTTGCCCAAAAACTTGTTCCATACAATGTATTTCCCTGCGAAGTAACGCTAACCAGTTTACTGGATGTAAAGCGTTTTTTACTCTCGTCCCAAATCAGCTCATCAGATTTAAAGGTTTCGCCTTTCTGATTGGTGGCCACCACATTTTTTCGAAGCTCTACCCGTTTTTCTTTCTCTCTGCGAACGGCATAATCGGCTGTTACGCGGCTATTTTCATTCAAAGCGTTATCGTAAAAAACAATGGTAACGCCCTTCTTCATTTCGTAATAAGGATCCTGAGTATTAAAATGTACCAGTTCCGGAGTAATCAGCTTGGCTTTTACATGAGCAGAATCGCTATAGATCATCTCCACCCCAACAGAAGTATCGGCAGGAACAGCTAATTTTTTGGCCGAGATCCTCTCCACATCTTTCAGGTCGTTCTCACAGGCATTCAGCACTATCACTCCCAGAAACATCAGGCTATACAAAATATAGCACAGCGGCTTCATTTTTAATCGAATTTAGATTTGATGAACCACCTATCGTTCAGCAGAAAACCCAGCGTAAGATTTACATAACGCTCGCGAACCAGCCTGTTAGCCAAGGTTCCACGCTGACCAAGTTCGGCGGCC
>DASQIU010000013.1:0-2401 GCA_035631395.1 Daejeonella sp.
TCTTCAATTAAAAAAGGAGGCAATTTAGCCGCATTCAGCACTTCCAGTTCCGAAACCTTTATTTCTATTTCCCCGGTAGGGATTTTTAAATTCTTGCTGGAGCGCTCAATCACTTTTCCACGCACCTGAATAACAAACTCACGGCCCAAATCGCGTGCCTGAGCCCTTAATGTGGCATTATCATCGGCATCAAAAGTAAGCTGGGTAATGCCGTAACGGTCACGCATATCTACAAAGGTCATCCCGCCTAAATCCCGGGATTTTTGCACCCAACCGGATAAAGTTACCTCTTTGCCTAAATCATGAATGGTTAATTCGCCGCAAGTATGTGTTCTGAGCATGGTATAAATTATTTATTGCAAAAGTAGGATTTTTACCGACACGCTCAGTGTGAACGGTTCATGCTCTTTATATCTTTCCTATACTTTTTTCTTGAAAAAAAGTACCAAAAATTCAAGGCTTCACAAGCTTTAGCTAAAAGTTCTAAAAACAGCTGTCTGCAATTCGAGCCGTGGGAAAGTTAGTGCTAACCAATTTTTCTGCAACAATCTCCGAATTACTTTCTGAACTGCTTATTGAATGTTCTTACAGTTGCTTTTAGAGCTTTCTTAACGCTAAACCTTGTGTAGGCCGAGGAGCGAGGTTGGAACGGCCGGGCCTGTCTCAGCTATTGGCTAACAGCTATCAACATTTTTTTCTATCTTTACCGCATCAATAAGGGGTGCCTTGTTTGTGAAATCAAACACAAAAACAGGCTGAGATTATACCCATCGAAGGAAGTGAACATAAAACTTCCGGAGAGCACCTGATCCGGATAATGCCGGCGGAGGGAAGGTAAAAAGTTATACAAGCTGCATATAACCCCTGTATGCAGATGGTTTAACTCAATAAATCACAATTGTGAAAAAATTTTTAATGTTCGCCTTAGCGGCGATGATGTTGCCGGCCTTGGCCCTGGCACAGTTTTCTTTGTCTGGAAAAATTACGGACAAAAACACCAGTCAGGCGCTCAGTGGCGCCAGCGTAAGTCTGAACAACACGCTTTACAATCAAACCAACCAGCAGGGAAATTTCGTTTTCCAAAACCTGAAAGCGGGCACTTATCGCTTAAAAGTAACTTACCTGGGCTTTCAAAGCCTGGAACGCCAGGTTATCCTCAGCCAAAACCAGTCGCTGGAAATTGCCTTGGAACCGGGTTCTTTACTAACCGACGAAGTGGTGGTAAAATCCACCCGTGCAGCCCGAAATTCGGCCAGCACTTATCAAAATATTAGCAAAGCTGAACTGGAAAAGAACAATCTGGGACAAGATTTGCCTTATTTATTGAACCAGACCCCTTCGGCGGTAGTTACTTCTGATGCCGGCGCTGGCGTGGGTTATACCGGAATACGCATCCGCGGAAGCGATCCAACCCGTATCAATGTAACCATCAATGGCATTCCGTATAACGATTCTGAAAGCCAGGGTACCTTTTTGGTCGATTTACCCGACTTTGCCTCTTCGGTAAACGATATCCAAATACAACGCGGAGTGGGCACTTCTACCAATGGGGCCGGAGCTTTTGGCGCCAGCATCAATATCCAAACGGCCAGCCGCCGGGATTCTGCTTATGCCGAACTGAATAATACCTACGGTTCTTTCAATACCTGGAAAAATACGCTGAATGCCGGAACCGGCATGATCGACAATAAATTCAGCGTAGATGGGCGTTTATCTAATATCAGTTCTGATGGCTATATAGACCGGGCATCATCTCATTTAAAATCTTATTTTATGAGTGGCGCTTATTATGGTAAAAAAAGTCTTTTACGGGCCAATGTGTTTTCCGGACACGAGAAAACCTACCAGGCCTGGAACGGTGTGCCCGAATATCTATTGAAAACCCAACGCACTTATAACGAATTTACTTACCCGGATCAAACCGATAATTATACTCAAAACCATTACCAGTTATTGTATTCTTATGCCTTTTCGCCTAAGTTTTCAGCAAACGGAGCTTTACATTATACCAAGGGAAAGGGCTATTATGAAGAGTTCAAGGAAGATCAAAAACTGACCAAATATGGTTTAGGTCCGCTTCCCGATGGCTTAACCCGTAGCGATCTGGTGCGCCGCCGCTGGCTGGATAATGATTTCTATGGAGTTACCTATGCTTTGAATTATTCGCCGCTTAACCATTTGGATTTTACTTTAGGCGGAGCCTACAATGAATACGATGGAAATCATTTCGGAGAAGTTATTGCCACAGCTACCACCCGGCCAACTACCAATGGTCAGCATTATTATGACGGAAATGGCTTTAAAACAGACTTTAATGTTTTCGGGAAAGCCAGCTATCAAATAGATAAAATAGGGCTTTTTACCGATCTGCAATACCGCCGCATCAGTTATTCCATTCTTG
>DASQIU010000014.1:0-3600 GCA_035631395.1 Daejeonella sp.
AACGGATATCGGCTACGGCCGAAAGCGGAATTTCTCCAAAAGTGGCTGACTGTAAGGGGATCCGCTTGATGCGCTCTACGCTATTGCGATAATCCTGAGCCAAACGCACATTGATGGAAAAACGCTGGCGCCCTTCAATAGTATTACCCACCGAAGCGCCACCCAGGGTGGTTTCAACGGTTTGGTTCACATCATCCACACTTAAACCATAGCGGCCCAATTCCGGGCGTTTGATATCAATAGCCAAATACTTGCCTCCGGTAATGGGATCCATAAATAAATCATTTACCCCTTGAGTGCCTTCTAAAGCAAGTTTTACCCGCTCGGAAATGGCAGCAATGGTATCCAGATTCTGACCATAAATCTTTATACCCACATCGGTACGGATTCCGGTAGCCAGCATATTAATGCGGTTGATAATGGGCTGGGTCCAGCCATTTACCACACCCGGAATCTGCAATTTGGCATCCAATTCATTAATGATATCTTTCTTGGTAATGCCCTTGCGCCATTCTGCTTTGGGTTTGAGCATGATAATCGTTTCGATCATACTTAATGGCGAATTATCTGTTGCCGTACTGGCCCGGCCGGCTTTACCTAAAACCTTATCCACCTCGGGCACTGATTTGATGATCTTATCCTGAACCTGCAAAATACGCTTGATTTCGCCATTAGAAACATCGGGCAAAGTAACGGGCATAAACAGAATGCTTTGCTCATCCAAAGGTGGCATAAACTCGGTTCCCAATTTCTTTAATAAAGGAACCGTTAGCAGCAAAGCGATGATATTGATGGCCAACGTGGTTTTGCGCCATTTTAAAACCAGCCGGATGATGGGTTCATACACTCTTTCCAAAAATCGGTTTACCGGATTGGCATTAGAAGGCCGAAATTTCCCTTTCATGAAAAAAGAGATCAGCACAGGCGCCAGGGTAAGCACCAGTAAAGCATCGACCACCAAAATAAAGGTTTTGGTATAAGCCAGCGGATGAAATAATTTCCCTTCCTGCCCGGTAAGCATAAATACCGGCAAAAAGGACGTAATAATAATTACGGTAGCAAAGAAAACACCGCGGGAAACCTGCTTGCTGCTTTTTTCAATAATTTGCAAACGCTCTTCTTCCGAGATCCATTGCGGCTTTTTCCTGAATATATTTTTAAGCCAGTTCATGTTTAATTCGTTTTGTTTTTTTGTTCTGATTGCCATTGGGCATAGCGATTCGATAAATGCTGATAGGCATTCTCGCTCATAATAATTCCATTATCCACAATTACCCCAATAGCCAGGGCAATACCGGTAAGCGACATGATATTGGAGGAAATGCCAAACGCATCCAGCAGAATAAAACTGGCAGCAACCGTAATGGGAATTTGAATAATGATGCTTAAAGCGCTGCGCCAGTGAAATAGAAAAATGATGACGATTAGCGACACCACGATCATTTCTTCAATCAGCGTGGTTTTTATCGAGTTGATGGATTCTTTGATCAGCTCACCGCGATCATAAACAATATCAAACTTTACACCTTTGGGCAAACCTTTGGCCACTTCCTCCATCTTGGCTTTCACCCGGTCAATTACCTCATCGGCATTTTGGCCATAACGCATTACTACAATACCGCCTACACGCTCGCCCTCACCATCCTGATCAAAAATACCAAGTCGGCTTTCTCCGCTCATTTGTACCGTCGACACATCGGCCACCCGAACCGAAATGCCATTTTTATTTTTCAGGGGGATGTTTTCAATCTCCTGGGTGGATTTCAGGTAGCCCGAGGTTTTAATGATATAACCCATATCGCTCAGCTCGAACTTGCGGCCACCTGCTTCATTATTATTACTGCGCACTGCCTGGATCACTTCGGGTACCGAAACCTTATAATACAGCAGCTTATTGGGGTCTAATGTAATCTGGTATTGCTTCTGGAAGCCGCCAAAAGAGGCGATCTCACTCACTCCGGGCACATTTTGCAGAGCAAATTTCACATACCAGTCTTGAATGGCCCTTTGCTCGCCCAGATCCATATTGGGCGCATCCAGGGTATACCATAAAACATGGCCCACACCGGTTCCATCAGGGCCTAAAGTAGGGCTCACACCCTGGGGCAAAGTGCTTGAAACAGTACTTAGGCGTTCTAAAACCCTTTCCCGGGCCCAGTAAATATCTACGTTATCTTCAAAAATGATGTAGATAAAGCTCATTCCAAACATGGAAGAACCGCGTACATATTTAATTTGAGGGAGTCCCTGTAAATTGGTCACCAGCGGATAAGTAATCTGATCTTCGATCAATTGAGGGGAACGGCCCATCCACTCGGTAAAAACAATGACCTGATTTTCCGATAAATCCGGAATGGCATCAATCGGGTTTTTCTGTACGGAGTAGGCTCCCCAAACAAATATCCCCGCCGACAGCAGCAGCACAATGAAACGGTTGCGCAATGACCATTCTATAAGTTTATGTACCATATATCGCGTTTATGCCTGTTTAGGGCATATAATTTTGATGATTTGAAAATGATTTTTTCCTGAATCGACTTTGTCATTGCGATGAGGCAATCTGTTAATTGCTTCGGGCTGAATAAGCGGGCAAGCGTGAAGCAATCTCTAACCGACAGAATTAGGCTTTGAGTAAGTAGTTCTTTTTAACAGATTGCTTCGTTACCTCGCAAATGAGACGAATCGGCTTCAAGAAAAAAATATAAAAACAGGTTACAAGGAATTGTAACATCAATACCAGAATAGGATACTGGCATAAATAGAAGGGAGATCAGATTCTGTAGGTACAGTTCTTCACAAAAACCGGTACTGAAGAGTCGACCGGCGGGGCATTACTCAGGGATGAACGCCTTACAGTTTGTACCACATCAAAGCTTTCCAACCTGAATCCAGGCAGAAGATCGATATGGATTAATGGTTGTTTAAATTGAATTTTAGCTTGCGAAGCGGCATCAGATTTTTCAAGCTTAGCTTGTTTAGCCTCCTCTTTACAGCAAGATTTGGAGTCTTTTTTAGGCATCCCGCAATTACTGCATGCATCGCCTTTGGTTGAAGATAAACCCCAATTCACCAATTCATCCATGCAATAATGAAAATGCACGGTAGCCCCTGAGGATACTCCCAGGTAAAATACAGCTAAAAAGGTGAGCAGTAATTTTCTCATACCGATGCAAATATAGGCAATGATTCTTATCTTCTATTCTTTCTTAAAAAATCTTACAAAGCAGGTGTACGTCCCCCATCCACCGGAATACTTACCCCATTCACGTAAGAAGCCGCCGGGGAAGCCAGAAAACCTACCACATTGGCTATTTCTTCGGCTTTGCCCATCCGTTTCATAGGGATACTGGCAATCATTTGTTCTTTAACAGTATTTGCATCTGTATTTTGCGCAGCAGCGGTATGATCCATCAGATTTTGAAGCCTTAAAGTATCTGTTAAGCCGGGCAATACGTTATTCACGGTAATATTATATTTACCAACTTCATTAGCCAAAGTTTTTGCCCATGATGCCACGGCCGCCCGAATGGTATTGGAAACCCCTAAATTAGGCAATGGAGTTTTTACCGAAGTGGAGATAATATTGATGATTCTTCCATA
>DASQIU010000015.1:0-12563 GCA_035631395.1 Daejeonella sp.
ATCAGCGAAAATCAGTGAGATCAGCGGGCTCCATTTTCGCCCGCAGATTACACAGATGAGCGCAGAAAAAGGTGCAGATTGTTTATTATCTAAAGCTAATAGCCAAGCCAAGATAGCTGTAAACAGGTTATCCTTTCGGGATTTTCTGCATGCACAAAAAATACATAGAAAAATTAGGTGGAAAATCAGCGAAAATCAGTGAGATCAGCGGGCTCCATTTCGCCCGCAGATTACACAGCTGAGCGCAGAAAAGGGCGCAGATTGTTTATTATCTAAAGCTAATGACCAACATAGCTATAAACCAGAGTATCTAAACCCGTATTGCAGCGGATACCGGCCTTGTGGTTAAGGCCTGTGCCGTATGAGCGGAAAGCGGGGCTGCATTAAGTTAAGGTAAACGGATGGAGGGTTTCCAAATAAGAGTTTAGCATTAGCTTTTAGTGGATAGCCATTAGCCAGCATCTATCCGCAATAAAAAATTGTAGTTTTACCTTATCGGTCAACATCGTATTATGCAGAAATACCTTCTGATTTTTGTTTTTCTGATTATATGCCAATCTGCTTCTGCGCATTTTGATTTTAATGCAAACTGCATCAAGGCTTATGAGCATATTTTGGCTTTGCGCTTAAATACGGCCAAAACCCTGCTCTCCAACGAAAAAAAGAATAACCCACAAAATGCTATCCCCTATCTTCTGGACAATTATGTCGATTTTTTTACTTTGCTAACCACAGAAAATAAAGAAGATTTTGAGCGTCTTAAGGCCAATAAATCATCCCGACTGAAAAGAATAGAGCAGGATGATAAAACTTCGCCTTATTACCTTTTTTCGCAGGCCGAAATTAACCTGCAATGGGCTTTAAGCCGGAGTCGTTTTGATGAATATTTTACCGCCGGAATAGAAATAAATAAAGCCCATAATCTGTTGCAGGAGAACAGCCGGAAATTTCCAGGCTTTTTGCCCAATCGTAAGGGATTGGGAACCATTGATGCTTTATTGGGAGCTATGCCAGAGGGTTTAAGACGTACAATGTCGGTTTTCGGTATCAAAGGGAACGTGCAGCAGGGGCAGCGTACGCTCGAAAGTCTGGTTAAAGCGCTTCCCGATAGTGAATATGCTTTTTTTTACGATGAATCTGTGTTTTACCTGGCTTATGTGCAAATAGATATTATGGGCGATAAGGGGTCTTATTCAAAAATTATGAATTATACCCGCCCGATAGATTCTTCCAGTTTATTGCGTACTTATATACGGGCTTATGTGGCTATGAAAACGGCACATAATGCCGAAGCCATTGCTACTTTAGGCAATCGCCCTGAAGGCAAAGAATACCAACCCTATCCTTTTTTAGATTATTTGCTGGGAATGGCCGAATTGAACGCCCTGAATAAAAACGCGGCCGTCCATTTTCAAACCTATCTGAACAACTATCACGGGATCAATTTTATTAAGGATACTTATTTGAAATTAGCCTGGATAGAGCTGCTGAAAGGGAATTCAGGAGGCTATCAGCAATATGTTGCCAAAGTAAGATCAGAGGGTTATACCTATGATGAAAAAGACAAACAAGCATTATATGAAGCAAATTCGCCGGCTCCGGATTTGGACCTTTTAAAAGCCAGATTGGCATTTGATGGGGGATATTATGAGAAGGCCCTGGAGCAGCTTCAGGATAAAAAGGTCACCGATTTTAAGATTTTAAGGGATAAAATTGAATATAATTACCGTTTAGGGCGCATTTACGACCTATCAAACCGGGATGATCTGGCGCTGAAATATTATCAATTAGCCGTTAATTTGGGCCGCAATGAACAATATTATTACGCTGCCAATGCGGCCTTGTTTTCGGGCAATATTTATGAACAGAAACGGGATCTCCCGCAGGCTAAATTATTCTATAATACGGCCCTGGGTATGAAAAATCATCAATACCAAAACAGTATAGATAGTAAAGCCAAAGCCGGGTTACGCCGTATAGGTAATTAAGCGCCAAATCTTGTTTAGAACCGGTAAACTGCCGCGTTAATGTTCATTCCCGCCCCTACCGAAGCAAATAAAACCACATCGCCCTCCTTAATTTGCTGGCCGTCTAATTGGCCTTTTAATATCAAGTCTAACAGGGTAGGAATGGTAGCTACCGAGCTATTGCCCAATTTAGAAATGGTCATGGGCATTATTTCGGCTGGAATATCTGTACTGCCATATAGTTTAAACAAGCGCTTTAGAATAGCCATATCCATTTTTCCATTTGCCTGATGGATTAAAACCTTTTTAATATCGCTAAGTGGAGTACCCGCTTTTTCAAGTGCCTGTTTAATACCCAAGGGCACATTGGTTAAAGCATATTCATAAATTTTATGGCCCTCCATCTTAATAAATAGATCATCGGTATTAAATTTCGGATTATTTGATCCGCCGGCATATAAAAAATAAGCTTCAGAAGACGTATGGGTTTGTGTTTTATGGGCCAGAAAACCCTTAGTGGTATTTGTTTTTCCTTCCAGGATGGTAGCTCCGGCACCGTCTGAATAAATCATGCTATCGCGATCATAAGGGTCGCTTATTCTGGATAGAGTTTCAGTTCCAATTACCAGTACCCGTTTTGCATCACCCGATCTAATGAAATAATCAGCCTGAATAATTCCCTGGAGCCAGCCGGGGCAGCCAAAGGGCAGGTCATAAGCAATGCAATCCGGGTTTTTTATGCCTAATTTAAATTTTATCCGCGAAGCCAATGTAGGAAGCATATTAATGCGATTGCCACCTGCTGCAACATCGCCAAAATTATGGGCTACTATAATATAGTCTAAGGTTTCCGGATCTATGGCCGATGATTGGATGGCATCCAAGGCGGCAAAATACCCCAAATCTGAGGCCATATGTTTATCATCAGCATAACGGCGCTCATCTATTTCTGTAATATCCCTGAACTTGGAAATGATTTCAGCGGTATCCTTTAAAATAGGCTCTCCGTTTTTTTCATAAAAATTCTGATTCAGAAAATGGCTGTTGGGTATAATATTTTCAGGAAGAAAACTACCTGTTCCGATGATAATAGAGTTTATTTTGACGCTCATTTGGCAACTTTTGGACTAAATACTCTTATGGTTTTTCGTTCTAAAGGTACAATTATTTATTTCTGGAGCAAGATATCTAAAATAAATTCAATTGTTTTCCATTTGGCGGATGAAAATGTTCAAAATTTAAAGGCCTTAATTTTCTGTTGGCCATAAAGCGGTTGACCGATATTTTGAATAGCTGGTGGATGCTATTGGCTATTTTTCCATCGCCCCGCATGCGTTTTCCCCAGCGGCTATCGTTTAATTTTCCTTCGTGACAATCGGCAATCAGATGTAAAACTTTTTCTGCCCTATCGGGATAAGCTTTATGAATCCAATCAGTAAAAATTTCTGCAATAGCGCCATTTAGCCTAACCAGAGTAAACGCAGCACCGCTGGCGCCGGCCTCGGCAGCAGCTTTGATAACTTCGGGAATTTCATCGCTGTTTAATCCCGGAATAATGGGCGCCAGCATCAACATAACCGGGATATTTTCTTCGCTTAATTTCTGAATCACATTGAGCCGGCCATTGGCGGTCACAGTTCTGGGTTCCAGTTTTTGACGTAAACTTTCATTGAGCGAGTTGATGGTTACGGCCACATGAACCAGATCTAAGGCTGCCAATTGTTTCAGAATATCCAGATCTCTTAAAATCAGATTATTTTTGGTGATGATGCTTACCGGATGCTTATATTTCAGGAAAACCTCCAGCATGGAGCGGGTAATTTTCAGCTTCCGTTCAACAGGCTGATAGCAATCGGTATTTCCGGAGAGCATGATGGCTGCCGGTTGATAATTCTTTTTCTGGAAATGCTTTTCCAATAGCTGGGGTGCATTTCGTTTCACAATTATTTTACGCTCAAAGTCAAGCCCGGCGCTAAAACCATAATATTCATGGGCATTGCGGGCATAACAGTATAAACACCCATGTTCGCATCCCTGATAAGGATTAATGGACTGCATAAAAGGCAGGTCTGGGCTGTTGGAAACGCTGACTATTTTTTTGGCATTTTCTTCCAGAAACTGTGTAGCTGAATTTTCAAGTATCGGTTCATCAATGCCTTCCTGGTGGTCAGCTACATATCTGTTTTTGAGAAACTTGTTATGGGTATTTATTTGGGCTCCCCTACCTTTAAAAAACTCCGGATTTTCGATGTGTGCCACACACAAATTTGCTAAACTTTTTAGCAATACGGAAATGTTTTTGAAGATTTATTGAACTCAGGTTGTTAGGGTTTTCCCGTTCTTCTGATAAGGGAATTGAAGTGACAGGAAATAGCGGAATAAGCAGGCCAGGTAAATCCAGGAATAAATAAAATCAACCGATAGACTCTATCCCTCAATCAAAAAAACAAACAGCTCTTTAGGACCATGGGCACCTAAAACCAATGTTTTTTCGATATCGGCAGTACGGCTGGGGCCGGTAATATTTGAAATCATCGAGGGTAAATTTTCTCCATACTTTTCTTTAAGCAGTTTAAAACCATCTTTCAGATCTAAAACCAATTGCGAAGTATAAGCCAATACAATATGAATATGCGGGTAAATACTCAAGCGCCGGCCGGCAGCACTGGCGTTAGAAACCATAATGCTTCCGTTGCGGGCAATAAGGGCTTCACAAAGACTTATGCCAACGTCCGCCTGCAGAAAATCAGTATCAGTACTGTAAAAAGGATATTCGTAAGTGCTTAAAATTTCCTGGAGTTCAGGCTCCCAGCAGTAAATTTTCCGAAGTTTTTTTTCTTCGGCCAGGCTCAACAGGTTTTCTATAAACTGAATCTCGTCTTCGCAATAAATAAACTGCCCGGAAATTGCTGTAAACTGCTCTGCAAAAAGAACCTCTAAATAGTCGGTATTATCTTCATAAAGTGCAGTATCTTCCAGGTTAGGATAGGGATTATCCCGTTTCTCAAGCAAGGCCTTGCGGATTTTTTTGAGCATTTTTTCTTTGGAAGTGCTTTCTTTCATGATCGTCTTTTAGCTGCGAGGTATTTAAACAATAAGTGTCTCATGCTGCACATAGCTGAGACACTTATTGGCTAAAATTAAGGATTTTTTAAATTAACCCTGCGAAGAACGGTTTTCAGGTAAATCCATATTATGATCTATTACACCTTCGTGCTCCAGATTTTCTTTCACTTTTTCGCCTTCTTTGGGCTCTCCGTTTACAAACTCATCGTAAGTAGTACGAGTTTCAAAAGGTCGTTTGCCTAAAATCTCTTCCAAATCAGATTGGAACAGGATTTCCTTTTCCAATAACTTATGAGCCAGTTTTTCCAAGCCATCCCGTTTTTCTAAAAGCAGGGCTTTGGTACGCTGGTAAGCTTCGTCTATCTGTTTACGAACCTCCACATCAATCATTTCGGCTGTTTTTTCAGAATAAGGCTTATTAAACTGGTATTCGCCTTGAGTATCATTGAAGGAAACGTTTCCAACTTTTGAATTCATACCATAAATGGTAACCATGGCATAAGATAATTTGGTAATACGTTCCAGGTCATTTTGTGCGCCGGTAGATATTTTTCCAAATACCAGGTCTTCGGCAACACGTCCGCCTAAAGTCATACACATGCCGTCTAAAAGCTGTTCAGTAGTGTATAAAAATTGCTCTTTAGGCAGATATTGGGCATATCCCAAAGCTGCTACCCCACGTGGTACAATAGAAACTTTAACCAGCGGATCAGCATGTTCCAGGAACCAGCCTGCAATAGCATGGCCGGCTTCGTGGTAAGCAACAATGCGTTTTTCTTCTGGGGAGATGATTTTATTCTTTTTCTCTAATCCGCCAATAACACGGTCAATGGCATCCTGGAAATCATGCATATCTACGGCTTCCTTATTTCTACGGGCAGCAATTAAGGCAGCTTCGTTACAAACGTTGGCAATTTCGGCGCCGGCAAATCCGGGAGTTTGAGCCGAAAGTTTCTTGGCATCCACATCTCCTGATAGTTTTAAAGGTTTCAGGTGAACTTTAAAAATTTGTTCACGGCCAACCAGATCGGGTTTATCAATAGAGATTTGGCGATCAAACCTACCGGGACGTAATAGCGCAGAGTCTAATACATCCGGACGGTTGGTAGCCGCCAGGATAATGATGCCTGAATCAGTACCGAAACCATCCATTTCTACCAGTAATTGGTTCAGAGTGTTTTCCCGCTCGTCATTTCCGCCCACAATATTATTTTTTCCACGGGCACGGCCAATGGCATCAATCTCATCAATAAATATAATACAAGGGGCTTTATCTTTGGCTTGCTTAAACAAATCGCGAACGCGTGAAGCACCTACCCCCACAAACATCTCCACGAAGTCAGATCCTGATAAGGAGAAAAATGGAACCTGTGCTTCGCCGGCTACGGCTTTGGCCATTAAGGTTTTACCCGTGCCTGGAGCGCCCACCAATAGAGCACCTTTAGGAATTTTTCCTCCCAGATTAGTGTATTTTTTGGGATTTTTCAGGAAATCTACAATTTCCATTACTTCCTGCTTGGCTTCTTCCAAGCCGGCCACATCGTTAAACGTAATGGAAACCTGAGTTTCTTTGTCAAAAAGGGTTGCTTTAGATTTACCGATATTGAATATCTGACCACCAGCACCACCGCCAGCGCCACCACCCATACGGCGCATAATAAATACCCAGAAACCTAAAAGCAATAATACCGGCAAAATAAATGACATGAACCATCCGGCCCAAGGGCTTTCTCTTGATTCAATATTTAAAGGAACCCGCTGGTCGGCCGGAATATCTGTTTGGGCATCTTTTAATTTAGCCTGTAAGCCATCAAAAGAACCGTCGGTAAAAATATACTGCGGTCCGTTGGCAGACATGTTGAAATTGTCTTTTTTTCTAACATTATCATATTTAGGCTGATTTAACCGGTCTTTTTTAATATAAACTTCTACGGCAATCAGGTCATTACTTTTGTAGGCCACCAATTTGTCCACATCTTGCGGTTTGAGCATTTCAGTCTCAAATTGTTGGTAGGTTATGGTTTTGGCATTATTGCCACTAAACATATACTGTACTATAAATAACCCAATAATAATGGCTGCATATAGCCACATAATATTAAACCTGGGAGTTTTAGGAACAATTTTTTTACCCGGGATTTTCTTGATCGGCTTCTTATTAGTTGATTTATTATTCTCTTTCATTTTTTCTTATTCAAAGGGGTATCGGGGTATTTTTTTAAGGATTTGCTCAAAACAGAGATTTAGGCGCTTTGATAATACTGCATTTCGGCATCGCCCCATAAATCTTCAATCCCATAATATTGGCGTTTGTCTGTTTTGAAAATATGAACTACTACGTCGGTATAATCTAATAAAATCCATTCGCCATGTTGAATTCCCTCTTTGCTATGGGGGTCTTGTTTCAGGGCTTTGTAAACTTGTTCTTCAACACTAGCCGCAATGGCTCTAACCTGAGTAGTGGAATCGGCATGGCAGATTACGAAATAATCGGCCACCGAACTATGTATATTTCTGAGGTCTAAACGTACAATGTCATTTCCCTTTTTTTCCTGAATTCCATAAACCACAATTTCAGAAATGGAAGTTGATTCCAGGGCGATTTTGTTTTTTACCATTAAAAAATTTTAGTTTTGAAAATTAAGCCTTTCTAAACATTGCAAAATAACACTTTTTTAGGATTATTTGTTGGACATAAAATTGTCACATTAAGTGAGGTTGACTCTACAAATAACTTCCTTAAACAATCTTTGTCAAAATCTACGCCATTTTCAGAAGGTACTGTAATAATGGCAGAAAGCCAAACTGCCGGCCGAGGACAAATGCAGAATGCCTGGGTTAGTGAACCCGGCAAAAATCTAACGTTCAGCATTCTTTTAATGCCGCGGTTCCTGGCTATCGAGAAACAATTTGAATTAAATAAAGCCATCAGTGTGGCTTTATGCGATGTTTTAACCAAGTACTTTGGAACATCGGCCCGTATTAAATGGCCCAATGACAGCTATATTGGCACCCAAAAAATAGCGGGCATGCTGATTGAGAACATGGTACAGGCCAACCAAATAAAGCAAGCCATTATTGGTATAGGGCTAAATGTCAATCAAACGAATTTTCCGGCTTCTCTCCAAAACGTTACTTCTTTTAAAAAAATCTTACATACCGATTATGATTTGCATATATTATTGGCCGAGATTTGCAAAGCCATAGAAGTGCGCTATTTGCAGTTAAAAGCCGGTAAATTGGCGGAATTACATGCGGATTACGTGGATAAACTGTATCGGGTTAATGAATGGCATCATTTTAAAATAGATGACCAGATACAACGCGGGAAAATTTTCGGGGTTAGCCCTGAGGGCTATCTGCACGTGGAAACCGAAAACGGCTTTAGGCAATTTGGTTTAAAAGAAATAGAATTTATAACAATCTAATTATCATAATGGAAAGAAAAGCATCTCAAAATACCTCATCCTTTTCTAAAACAACATGGCTGCTAAGAAGAGTGCTGCCTTTATTGGCGCTGTTCCTTACTTTCAATCTACAGGCGCAGATTTTAAATCCGGTAAAATGGAGTTATTCTTTTCAAAAGGTAAATGATAAAGAAGCCGATCTACTGATACAGGCCACTATTGAACCCGGATGGCATGTATATTCGCAAAATATCCCCGAAGGAGGCCCCATTCCAACCTCTTTTAATTTTACCGCTTCTAAAGATTATAAGCCGGTAGGCAAGGTAAGCGAATCGCCCACAGCCACCCAGGCTTTTGATAAAAACTTTGGAATGAATATCTCCTGGCATGAAAAACAGGTAATATTTACGCAGCGTATCAAGGTAAACAGTCCTGAATTTACCGTTTCGGGCACATTGGAGTTTATGGTTTGTAACGCCGAAAAATGTCTGCCTCCTACCGAGGTTGAATTTAGCATCCCGGTAAAAATGGGAAGTTCTGCATCGGCCGCTGCCGCACCGGCAAATACCAATACTACTGAAGCTTTTGCGCCAATTCCCGATTCAAAATCAGATACTTCTGCCAAGACATCAGAAATTAAACCAGCTACTACAGATCAAGTAAGCTCTACCGCGATAAGCTCTAAACCTGTAACTCAAAATACTGCCAGCAGTTCACTTTGGGGTATTTTTATTGCCGGTTTTTTAGGCGGATTGGCTGCATTTTTTATGCCCTGCATTTATCCGATGATTCCCTTAACGGTATCTTTTTTCACCAAAAAATCGGGTTCAAGAGCTAAAGGGATTCAAAGCGCCATCATTTATGGTCTGTCTATTATCGTCATTTATGTAGCCCTGGGTTTAATCATCACCCTATTATTTGGCGCTTCGGCCTTAAATGAAGCCGCCAGCAGTGCCACTTTTAACCTTTTGTTTTTTATCATTCTGGTAGTTTTCGCCGTTTCATTTTTAGGAGCGTTTGAAATTACTCTGCCTTCTGCCCTGGTTAATAAAATGGACGAAAAGTCTAACAAACAGGGTTTTGTAGGCTTATTTTTCATGGCCTTTACCTTGGCGCTGGTTTCTTTTTCGTGCACCGGCCCTATAATTGGCACTTTACTGGTTGATGCCGTAGCCAATGGCTCTTACCTGGGACCGGCTACAGGAATGCTGGGTTTTTCGGCTGCTTTAGCCATTCCATTTACCCTGTTTGCCATTTTCCCATCCTGGCTAAAAGAAATGCCAAAATCGGGTGGCTGGTTAAATTCCGTGAAAGTTTCTCTGGGATTTTTGGAGCTGGCTTTGGCCTTTAAATTTTTATCAAATGTAGATTTGGCTTACCATTGGGGTTTTCTAACTCGCGATGTGTTCTTGGTTTTATGGATCGTCATTTTTGCTGTTTGGGGTTTTTATTTATTAGGTAAAATTCGTCTTTCGCACGATTCTGAAATGGGTTTTCTTTCGCTACCGCGATTAATGCTCTCCATGCTGATTCTGGCTTTTTCGTTGTATATGATTCCCGGATTATGGGGAGCGCCTTTAAAAGCCATTAGCGCCTGGCTCCCACCTCAGCCAACTCAGGATTTTGATTTGCATACCAACCGGGGTTCGTCACAGGACGTAAAAGAAATCGCGGGTAAAAAATACGCCAACCTGTTTCATGCACCACACGGATTAGATGCATTTTATGATTACGAGCAGGGATTGGCCTATGCCAAACAAGTAAACAAACCAGTGCTGATTGATTTTACCGGCTGGAGCTGCACCAATTGCCGCAAAATGGAAGCTACCGTATGGGCCGATAAAGAGGTATTACGCCGCCTGAGAGAAGATTATGTTTTGATTTCCTTATATGTGGATGATAAAACCGAGTTAAGCGATTCAGAAAAATATACCTCTGCTTTTAGCGGAAAAACAATTAAAACCATTGGGCAAAAATGGGGTGATTTCCAAGCCTCCAAATTTGGAACCAATTCACAGCCTTATTATGTAATTGTAAATGGCGAAGGAAACAGCTTGGTTCCGCCACAGGCTTTTAATCTGGACACCAACAATTATATCGAATTTTTAAAAAGCGGCGCAGCCGGCTACGAGGGAAAATAGTGTATGAGTACGATTCAAAATATTGGAGTTTTTACGTCCGGGGGTGATTCTCCGGGAATGAACGCTGCCATCCGGGCAGTAGTGCGCACCGGATTATACAATAATATACAGGTAACCGGCATTATGCGGGGTTATGACGGGATGATCAGTGGGGAGTTTATTCCCATGGAGCGGAAATCTGTAGCCAACATTATACAGCGTGGCGGTACGGTTTTAAAAACCGCCCGGAGCGATGAGTTTAGAACTCCCGAAGGCCGAAAAATAGCTTATGAACAATTAAGAAAAGCAAATATTGATGCCCTGGTGGCTATTGGCGGCGACGGTACTTTTACCGGAGCCAATGTTTTTGGTCAGGAGTACCATTTGCCAATTATCGGATTGCCGGGAACCATTGATAACGACCTGATGGGCACCGATTTTACCATTGGCTATGATACGGCCATCAATACCGTAGTAGATGCGGTGGATAAGATCCGGGATACAGCCGAATCGCACGACCGCTTATTTATTGTGGAAGTGATGGGCCGCGATTCCGGCTTGATTGCTCTTCGAAGTGGTATCGGTTCTGGCGCCGAATCTATTCTGATCCCCGAAACCCGTACCGATTTTAACGCCTTAATGTGCCGCCTGGAACAAGGCCGGAAAGATAAATCGTCTAAAATTATTATTGTGGCCGAAGGTGATGAAGCCGGCGGAGCTTTTGAAGTGGCGGCCATGATCAAGAATCATTTCCCTAACATTGATACCCGGGTTTCTATTTTGGGGCATATTCAACGTGGTGGCGCTCCAAGTTGTATGGACCGGGTTCTGGCAAGTCGCTTGGGGGTAGCTGCTGTAGAATCTTTGTTAGCCGGGAGAACAGGTGAAATGATCGGTATTGTAAATGGACAGATTCATTACACTCCGTTTAATAAAGCCATCAAGCACATTGCCGATGTGAATCAGGAATTGTTAAAAATTGTAGAAATATTATCTTTATAAGATATTAATCACATTTGCATTGTAAAACTTTAACCTTAACCCTGATGAAAAAGCTCCTTTATCTATTCCTTTCAGCAGCATTGCTTTCAGGCTGTGGCAACAAAAAAGCACAGGAAGATGCTCAAAACTTTTTAGATAAATATACGAGCGAGTATCTGCCCTTATTTATTGCCTCTTCAGAAGCGCAATGGCGAGCCAACACACATATTGTGGAAGGCGATAGTACCAATGCCAAAGCAGTGCAAAAAGCCGGCGAAGCTTATGCCGCCTTTACCGGAAGTAAGGAAAACATCGGTCGGGCTCAGGAACTTTTAAAGCATAAGGATCAGCTTACTGATTTACAGGTTAAACAACTTGAAAAGATACTATACCTGGCGGCTGATAATCCGCAAACCGTAGCCAACATAGTTAAAGAACGTATCAAGGCAGAAAATGCCCAGGTAGAAAAGTTATTTGGTTTTGACTTTAAGATAGACGGCCGCTCGATTACAACCAATCAGATAGACGATATTTTGCGGGATGAAACCGATCTGAATAAGCGGTTAAAAGCCTGGGAAGCCAGCAAAGAGGTTGGCATCGGCTTAAAAGACGGCTTGGAAAACCTCCGAAATTTGCGCAATAAAACCGTTCAGGCCTTGGGTTATAAAAACTTTTTTGATTACCAGGTTTCTGATTATGGTCTAAATAGCGAGGAGATGATGACCCTGATCCGTAAAATAAATCAGGAATTACGTCCGCTTTACCGCGAGTTGCATACCTATGCACGCTATGAACTGGCTAAAAAATACGGCGTAAAAGAAGTACCCGATTATTTGCCTGCTCAATGGCTGCCTAATCGCTGGGCGCAAGATTGGAGCTCCATGATAAAGGTAAACGGCATGAATACCGATTCTGTGCTGAAAACCAAAACCGCCGAGTGGATTGTAAAAGACGGCGAAGGCTTTTATAAAAGCCTGGGATTTCCGGCCTTGCCGGAAACTTTTTGGGCTAAATCAGATTTG
>DASQIU010000016.1:0-5363 GCA_035631395.1 Daejeonella sp.
GGGCGGCGTTTTCATTTTTTAAGAGGACTCTTCTTAATCTTTACTCTCTACCTCTGATTCTTTATCCATATTCATAAATACAAAATGATTATCAAAAACATCCAGTTTAATGCGGCTGTCTTTATCTACTTTGCCGGCTAAGATCTCTTTGGAAAGTTCGTTTAGGATCCGTTTCTGAATCACCCGCTTTAATGGTCTGGCGCCAAATTGCGGGTCGTAACCCAATTGTGCCAGCCAGTCTAAAGCATCTTCTGAGGCCTCTATATGGATTCCCATTTCTTCCAGAGTGTGCTGCACCCCTTTAAATTGCAAGGAAACAATATCGCGTAGCTCATGGCGGGTAAGGGGAGTAAACATAATCAGTTCATCAATCCGGTTTAAAAACTCCGGCCTGATGGTTTGCTTCAGCAATTCAAAGAGCTCATTTTTGGTTTTGGCAATTACTTCATCGCGGTTAGCGTCACTTAGGTCTTTAAAATTTTCCTGGATCAGGTGCGAGCCGATGTTGGAGGTCATGATAATGATGGTGTTTTTAAAATTCACTACCCGGCCTTTATTATCAGTTAAACGTCCGTCGTCTAAAACCTGTAATAAAATGTTAAATACATCCGGATGTGCTTTTTCTATCTCATCCAACAAGATTACAGAGTATGGTTTGCGACGCACGGCTTCGGTTAATTGACCGCCTTCCTCATAACCCACATAACCCGGAGGGGCGCCAATGAGCCGGGAAACGGCATGACGCTCCTGATATTCACTCATATCAATCCGTACCATGGAGTGTTCATCATTAAACAGGAATTCGGCCAGGGCTTTAGCCAATTCGGTTTTGCCTACACCGGTAGTTCCCAGGAAAATAAAAGAGCCAATGGGTTTGCGTTTATCCTGTAAACCGGCCCTCGAGCGGCGTATGGCATCAGAAATAGCTTCTATAGCTTCATCTTGGCCCGCTACGCGTTTGTGTAGTTCTTCTTCCAGATGTAAAAGTTTTTCCCGCTCGCTCTCAATCATTTTGGTAACCGGAATTCCAGTCCAGCGGGAAACTACGCCGGCAATATCTTCGGCGGTTACCTCTTCTTTAAGCATCCGCCCATTAAGCTGATTTTCGGCCAGTTCTTTTTTTAGCCTTTCAACTTCATCCTGGTTTTCTTTGATTTTGCCGTAACGCAATTCGGCCACCCGGCCATAATCACCAGCCCGTTCGGCCTGATCGGCTTCCAATTTAAAATCTTCTATCTGTTCTATTTTGCTGTTAATGGCATCTACTAAATCTTTTTCGCCTTGCCATTTGGCTCGCAGAGAATCCCGTTCGGTAGTCAGATTGGCAATTTCTTCGCTCAGTTCAGAGATTTTTTTCTGGTCATTTTCCCGTTTAATAGCTTCCCGCTCAATTTCAAGCTGCATAATTTTGCGGTTAATTTCATCCACCGATTCGGGAACAGAGTCCATTTCCAGGCGCAGTTTAGAAGCCGCTTCATCCATCAGGTCAATGGCTTTATCGGGTAAAAAACGGTCAGAAATATAGCGTTGCGAAAGTTCTACAGCCGCAATTATGGCTTCGTCTTTAATGCGCACTTTATGATGCGTTTCATAGCGTTCTTTTAATCCCCGTAAAATAGAAATGGCATCCTGGGTATCCGGTTCGTCAACCATTACTTTTTGAAAACGACGTTCCAGCGCTTTATCTTTTTCCAGATATTTTTGATACTCATTTAAGGTAGTTGCTCCAATGGCCCGCAATTCTCCACGGGAAAGAGCCGGTTTCAGAATGTTTGCCGCATCCATAGCGCCTTCGCCACCGCCGGCACCTACCAGAGTATGTATCTCATCAATAAAGAGAATAATTTCTCCATCGCTTTGCGTTACCTCTTTAACAACGGCCTTTAAGCGTTCTTCAAACTCTCCTTTGTATTTGGCTCCCGCGATCAGGGCGCCCATATCCAGTGAATACACGGTTTTGCTCTTGAGGTTTTCAGGCACGTCGCCTTTAATAATGCGATGGGCAATTCCTTCGGCAATGGCTGTTTTACCAACACCAGGTTCGCCAATCAGGATAGGGTTGTTTTTGGTGCGGCGAGAAAGGATCTGGATTACCCTTCGTATTTCTTCATCCCGGCCAATTACCGGATCCAGCTTGCCCGAACTGGCATACTCATTCAAATTACGGGCATACTTATTCAAGGCATTATAAGTTGCTTCGGCATTTTGGTCGGTTACCCGGCTGGAACCCCGAAGTTCTGTAATGGCTTTTTTGAGGTCTTTTTCTGTTACACCGGCATCTTTTAGAATGGTGCTAACTTTATCGCCCGAAGTTAAAATTCCCAATAAAATATGTTCTACCGAAACAAATTCGTCTTTAAACTCTTTGAGGTAGCTTTGCGCTTTTTGTAAAGCGCTATTGGCTGCTGATGATAAATACACCTCGCTGCCGCTTACTTTGGGGAAACTTTGTATCTGGGCATCCAGAACTGAACTTAGGCGATTAACGTTTACGTTTAGCTTCTTTAACAGGTAATTGATTACGTTTTCATCTACCGTTAATAAACCTTTTAATATATGTGCAGTTTCAATAGCCTGCTGCTGATTGCCTATGGCTATTTCGGAAGCCTTTTGAATGGCTTCCTGTGCTTTGATGGTAAAGTTGTTAAAATTCATAGTACGAATTTATAGTCAAAACAATTGCCAGAGGATATTGCTTGAAAACGGTAAGATTTTTTGGCGGACCAGATTGCTTTGGTGTGACTAAATGTCTTGTTTTTAATCAATGGTACTGAAAAAATGTCGCTAAGGTGCGGGCTGAAAAAATGGAAAAGCTCAGTTTACCTGATAAATCATTTTAGAAAACCTATGGATCTATCCCATTGGGTTAATGTAGTCCCGCTTTCCGCTCATACTGCGCAGGCCTTAGCCACGAGGCCGGTATCCGCTATAATCGGGTTTATGAACCTTGTTTTATGCGCTTGGCGACAAGAAATTTAGCGGAGTGAGCAAAGGCAAAACAAAAAGAGGCTGCCTCAATTTAAAAGGAATGAGCCCGATAAAATATCGAGCTCATCACATTAATAATTAATATTTAAGTTTGTCCAACTTTTGGGGTGCACTTCAAATTTGAAGGCAACCTCTTTTATAAATTTTCTTCTCTACTTATAAAACAGCTTTTAGTTGTTCTGTTTCGTGATTAACCAGTTTTTGTAAAGGACCGCTGGCTATCATTTTCATCATCATGTTCAAATCGGCCGAAATAGTATAAACAGCTTCGGTATTTCCGTTTCCGCTATCATTCAGAGTCCATTTTAACTCCACAGCAAAAGGAGCTTGTTCTGAAGGGACAATCACAATTTCTTTGTTTTCTGTACGATTGGAAACCTTAAGAGCCAATTTAGCCATGTTTTGGATGGTAAATCGGGCTTCATCCACTGTTGACGACCAGTTATAGATGTTTTCGGGCATCAGTTGCTGGTGGTTGTTTAAATCCGATAGAAAAGTGTACACTTCGTGGATGGGCTTATTTAAGCTTACTTTACTTTCAATGACGGTCATAAATTATTAAGCGGTTGTTTGAACTAGGTTACCCCATTGTTCCGGGTTTTCTCTCCATTTACGAAGCAGCAGCAGATCAGAATCTGATACAAAGCTATGCTCTACGGCATAATCTATCAGGGCATTGTAGTTGGAAAGAGATGCAAAACGGCATTTTGCCTTTTTGAAATTTTCTTCGGCCGCATCAAATCCATAATTAAAAATGGATACCAGGCCGGCAACTTCACAACCTGCCTCACGCAAAGCTTCAACGGCCTGCAAGCTGCTTTTCCCAGTCGAAATCAAGTCTTCTACAACTACAACCCGTTGGCCTTCAAAATACTCGCCTTCAATCAGGTTTCCCCGCCCGTGATCTTTGGGTTTGGAGCGCACATAGATAAAGGGAAGACCCAGCTCTTGGGCTACTAATACTCCCTGTGGAATACCAGCCGTGGCCACACCCGCTATCAGACCTACAGAGCCAAATTCTTCCTGTATTAAGGAAGCCAGATTTTGGCGGATATAGGTACGGATGGAGGGATGGGAGAGCGTTATACGATTATCGCAATAAATGGGCGATTTCCAACCGGAAGCCCAGGTAAAAGGGTTATTGGGTTGCAATTTAATTGCTTTAATTTGCAACAAAAATTCAGCAACTTTCTGTTCAATCTCACTCTTGTTACTCATAGGCACAAATGTATAGAATATATATCAACCAAACGGCTTTAATCATTACAGAATCTCTCCCTTTTTCGTTAGAAAATTATCAACAGATTGAAAAAGAGGGGTTTGACTTTAAACAGTTTTACCAGCACATTGCTCATCAACCAACTGCCCATAATTTCGTTTTGGTAACAACAAATGCTAAGCGTTTGTTTAGACAGATTAAATCTTCTTTATTTTTTATTAAAGCGGCGGGCGGTTTGGTGAAGAATGAGGAGGGGAGATTTTTATTTATTTACCGTAAAGGAAAGTGGGATTTGCCCAAAGGAAAGGTAGAAAATAAAGAAAAAACCCGCAAGGCTGCCGTTAGGGAAGTGGAAGAAGAATGCGGCATTAAAATTTTAAGTTGCGATGATAAACTAGCTAAAACCTATCATATTTATGAAATGGGCGGTAAAGTTATCTTGAAAAAAACCAGTTGGTATAATATGACGGCTCATAAACAGCATAAGCTGATTCCACAACTGGAAGAGGATATTACCGATGCCCGCTGGTTAGCCCCAGGTGATTTTATGCTGGTTAAGCAGAATACTTATCCGCTTATTCGGGATTTAATTGAATCGCTGGAATTGTAGGGACTGACCTATGTTGGGGTCGACCTATGTGTCGACCCTGGGCCGACACGCAGGTCGGCCCCTACGCCGATAAAAATTTCAACGCCTCTTTAGGTACAAACTGGCTTACATCGCCCTGGTTTCTCAAAATATCACGTACAATAGTAGAGCTGATGGATGAATACCCCGGTTTGCTGACAATAAAAATGCTTTCAATTTCGGGTACCAGGGCATGATTCATTTGGGCAATGGCCTTTTCGTATTCAAAATCTGATACGGTGCGTATTCCGCGGATCATGTATTTTGCATGAATGGTTTTGCAAAAATCTACCGTTAATCCCTGATAAGTTTCTACTTCTATTTTAGGCTCATTTGCAAAAACTGCCTGCAGCATTTTTTTTCGGGTTTCGGCATCTAAAAACGAAGGTTTGCTGCTATTTAATCCCACGCCAATAAATACTTTATCAAATAAGGAGATGGAGCGTTTTAAAATATCCACATGGGCTTTGGTAACAGGATCAAAGGAACCGGGGAAAAGGGCGATTTTCATATTTAATTAATGATTTT
>DASQIU010000017.1:0-8882 GCA_035631395.1 Daejeonella sp.
TTTAGTATAGGGTTGGTCTCCCGCCATTGTTTTGCTGTAATGCTGAACAGGGCAACATTTAGAACATCGGCTTCACTGGCATAAATGATAGAGGTTTGGGATGCTGTCAGTTCTTTGGGTATAAGATTTTGTTTAATCGCATCAGTGTGAATATGGTAATTGAGCTTTGCCAATTCTCGTTTGGCATTCCAGCCAATTTGTTTTTGTTCTTCTTCTTTTAGTCGTTGAAATTCATTAATTAAATAGAGTTTGAATGGCACACTGATAGCAGAGCCGAACTCAAAGGCGATATCTTTATGCGCATAAGTACCTCCGTATTTACCTTTTTTGGAAATAATTCCAATGGCATTGGTTTTTTCTACCCATTCAGATACGCTGAGTACAAAACTGGGTAATCCAGCTTGTGTTTTAAAGTGGTCAAATTCGACCACTTTAAAATCGGGATTATGAATCAATTCCCAAGTACCTAAAAATTCCAGTGTATAACGATTGCGTAGCCAATTTTTTATGACGTCGGCAGCACGGCTTTCGCTCTCTTTGCCGTTTGCCATATCAGTAAGCGATATGAAATCTTGCTCCTCAATGGATATAATTCTTATTTCTGTATTTTCTACTTGATTTTTGCCATATCATGTTAGTATTTCTAATTTCCTCGAATTTGAGGGAATTAAGTTGTTTACTCGTGACGTTATACCATAATTGTACTAATTGGGTGAGAGCTACTTATTTATTGATATAATACCGCACCATGGGCCTGTTTTTAGAAGTGCTGTCCACAATTTCAAAGCCTGCCCGCTCAAATGATTTATACAAGCCAATCCAGGCAAAGGAATCGGGCAGTTTTTCCTGGGTAGGGATTGTTGGATAGGCTTCAATAATATCAATATCCTGTTGCCGGGCATAATTGATCACTCCTTTTAAAAGCGCCACCGAAACGCCGGCCCGCCTGAATTTTTTATCAATAAACGTACAAGGAATAGACCATACCAAACGCGAGTCGATCCGTTTATGCACCCTTGATTTTTCCAGCTTGCTGAAATCTTCCCTCGGAGCAAAAGCACACCAGGCAATGGCCTGTCCCTGGTAAAAAGCCAGCATCCCGGTAGGTTGATTGTTTTTTACCAAAGTATGCATGGCCTCTTTATTACCCTCGTTAGCTTTGCCCTCATTAAAATCGGCTTTTTTAAGCCGGTAATACATGCACCAGCAACTTCCGCAAGCTCCTTTAGGTCCAAAAAGTTGTTCAAAAGCCAGCCAGTTAGCCTTGTTTAAGGGTTCAAAACTAAGTTGGCTTAAAAACTCCTCTTGATGATCGGGTTGTTTCATGGTTTTAGGAAAAACAAATAACCATTAAAAGTACGAGATTTTTTTGCTCGCCAAGTCGCAGAGACGCAAAGAAAATAAGTTCTAAGCTTGGTTTCAGGATGCCGTATTAAGGGATTTTTGCCCGCAGATACCGCTGATTTTTGCGCTGATTTTATTCTAAGTTTATTTCTGTTTCTTTTCAGCGCTTATCTGCGCAATTTGCGGGAGATTTTATGAGATATTTTGCTCGCCATGCCACGGAGACGCAATGAAAAAAGCAGGAAATAAAGTGTAAACTTGTGAGTATGAAACTTATACTGGAAAACGTTGATCTTAAACACCGGGAACTGTTTCTGGAAATGGCCAAGGTGCTAATTTAGTAAGTCTAGAACTAACTGAGGAAGAAGAAGACCGGGCTATGATTCGGGCCATGGAAGAAGGAAAGCAGGAAGGAAGGGCTGGCCGGGAAGACCAGGAAAACTTTGAAACATGGCTTAAGACCCTTTAAGTACATGGAGGTCCGATTTGATAATTCATTTATCAGGGATGCTAAAAAAGCACCCAGAAAATATACAACAAGAACTCTCGGAAATCATTCAGACCTTGAGGAATTCGCAGGTTTTGCAAGACATTCCTAAACTCAAAAAAATGGCAGGTTCCACTAATTCTTATAGGATTCGTGTGGCTGATTATCGGATAGGATGTTACCTTGAAGAGAATACAATTGTCCTATCACGACTTTTACACCGGAGAGATATTTACCGGTTCTTCCCGAAATGAGATGTTTTTAAGATTTTGCACGTCAAGCCGCAAAGAAAAACAAGCTTAATCTTGGCAGCTTAGCGTCTTTGCGAGATACTAAGATAGTGCTCCATTAGATTCTGTTGCTTATTTTTGGGTTATATTATTCATCTTTCATTATGGCAACAATTCCTCCTTTGGCAGAACGCATGCGCCCCGTAAATCTGGACGATTACGTAGGGCAAACTCACCTGGTAGGCGAGGGGGCTATTTTGCGCAAAGCCATTGAAAGTGGAAACCTGCCTTCGCTGATCCTTTGGGGGCCGCCGGGGGTAGGTAAAACTACACTGGCTTATATTATCTCTCATCAGTTAGATCGCCCATTTTTTAGCTTAAGTGCCATTAATTCGGGGGTGAAAGATATCCGGGAGGTTATAGATAAAGCTGCGGCCCTGAAAGCTGTAAACGAGAATTTACCCATTCTATTTATTGATGAGATTCACCGCTTTTCCAAATCACAGCAGGATTCTTTGCTGGGTGCTGTAGAGCGAGGTTTGGTTACCTTGATTGGAGCAACTACAGAAAATCCCTCTTTTGAAGTTATTTCGGCCTTGTTATCCCGCTGTCAGGTATATATTTTAAAAAACCTGGAAGAAGAAGACTTAACGGCTTTATTAAATAAGGCACTGGCCGAAGACGAGTTTTTGAAGAAAAAGAAAGTCATTATCCATGAATATGAAGCCTTGTTCCGGCTTTCTGGCGGCGATGCCCGTAAATTGCTGAATGTGCTGGAATTGGTAGTTAATTCTGAAGAATCATCGGAAGTGACTATCAGTAACGAGCTGGTTTTGGCGCAGGTGCAGCAAAATATGGCTTTGTACGATAAAGCCGGCGAGCAGCATTATGATATCATTTCGGCCTTTATCAAATCCATCCGCGGCAGCGACCCGAATGCCGCTGTTTACTGGCTGGCCCGCATGATTGCCGGGGGCGAAGATCCACTGTTTATCGCCAGAAGGTTGCTGATTTTGGCTTCCGAAGATATTGGGAACGCCAATCCTAACGCCTTGCTGTTGGCCAATAATTGTTTTCAGGCGGTTAATGTAATTGGCTGGCCTGAATCCCGGATCATTTTATCGCAAACGGTTACTTATTTGGCCTCCTCGCCTAAAAGTAATGCCAGTTATGAGGCTATTAATAAAGCTCAGGAATTGGTTGCCCGCACCGGAGATCAGTCGGTGCCCTTGCATTTACGCAATGCGCCAACCAAATTGATGAAAAATATTGGTTATGGTAAAGAATATCAGTACTCACATGCTGGAGAAAGAAATTTTACCTTTCAGGAGTATTTTCCTGAAAAATTAAGTGGAACCTTATTGTATGAGCCTGGAAAAAATGCAGCCGAGGAAAAGCTGCGGGAACGTTTAAAAAGTCTTTGGCAGGGCAAGTATAAGTATTAGTTCCATGCAGCCTGGCAATTGCGTATCTTGCACCCCAATAAATATCCTGGTCTGTGGGAAGCTTATCCCATTCATATCTCAATATTTGGTTACCAGGAATTAATTTATTGAATATTAGTATGGAAAGTAAAAGACAGCAAAAATTTGCCGGAGTTATCCAAAAGGATCTGGCAGAAATATTTCAGCGGGAGGGAATGAATTTCCTACCCAATATAATGGTAACGGTAACCAAAGTTCGCGTATCGCCAGACTTGGCCGTGGCCCGCATTTACCTGAGTTTTTTTAACAGCAATAATGTGAGCCTGGCCTTAAATACAATTAAATTGCATGCTGGTGCAATCAGATATAAACTGGGCAGCCGCATTAAAGATCAGGCTCGCATTGTGCCGCATCTTGAGTTTTTTGTGGATGATACCAGCGAATACGTAGAACGCATGGATAAAATATTTGATAAAATCAGTAAAGAACCGCGGCAACCAGAGGAGCCACAAGAATAGCTGGTAACTGTTGGCTATTAGCTTAATAAAATACTTAATTGAGGTTGTTTCAAAAAAAAGAGGCAACCTCTTTTTGTTTTTAAAAAAAGCCCCTGATAGGATTAGAGCATAAAAAATAAACGCAGGCACAATCCCAGTGGACAATATTTATTTGATTGGATGGAATGAACAGAAGTCCCTAAGCATCCAGGATTTATAGATTAGGATGTGGATATTTTTGTTCGACCCCGCAGGGGTCGTAGATTTTCGCAGGTGTTTATTTTTTACAAACCTTGTATCCCTCCGGGATATCCTGTTTATAGAAAATAGATTGTTGCCTATTGGCTTCGGAGGAGCCTCCTGTTATAGCCAAAGCTAAATGTCCGATGAGGCAGAAACAGGGTACCTAAACCGGATTGCAGCGGATACCGGCCCGGTGGTTAAGGCCTGCGCAGTATGAGCGAAAAGCCGGACTATCCGCAGCCAAGAAAATTGGGCCTCGGGTTTTCTAAAAAATAGTTATTGATTAGAGGTATCGGTTAGCAGGTGTTTATTTAGTAGAAAGGGTCATTGGCTAACATCCAACAATTTTTCGGATCTTCCTCCCAACTAATCATATAAATTATTGTTGAGTACTTATGCCTCTTAACTTCATCCTGATATTACTTCTGTCTATTCCGGCCTTAGCCCAAACAGGTCAACCTACTTTTAAGGGCGGAACCAGAAATCTGGAAAATTTCATAACCACTAATCTGATATACCCGGAATATGCCAAGCAGAATTGTTTGCAAGGTATTGTAAATGTGAGTTTCAAGTTGAATAAGCAGGGAAAAATTGTGGATTCGGAAGTGCAAAATGGAAGCGGAATTGATCTGGATCTGGAAGCTTTGCGGGTAGTGCGCCTCAGTTCGGGTAAATGGGTGGTTCCACCCGATTACGATACAACCGTAGCGGTGGTATTGCCGGTAAATTTTTCTCTGAAAGATTATCAGTGCGAGCAGCGCTCCAAAGATGATATCAACGCGGCCATTGCGGCTTACCATGCCCGGCAGGATTTATCCAAAGCCATCTACAATTATTATGAGAAAAGAGATCAGGGACACTATTACCCTGAAGAAGAAGGGCGCATTCTGGCCCTAAAATCCCAGTTGGGATACGATGAAAAATACATAGACCGCCTGCTCAGGCAAGCCCTTAGAAAATTAAAACAAGGCGATCAGGAAAGCGCATGCGATGATTTTCATACCATCCATAATTTGGGCAGTAATAAAGCAGATAGTTGGATCAGTAAAACCTGCAAGTAAAATTCTTTCTTACTTAAAAATAAAACGCAAAACCAGCCTATGGGCTTATTGTTGTTTTGTTTAAAGAAGAAATTATTTCATGAGATTTAAAGACAAAGTATGCCTGGTTACAGGTGGAGCTTCGGGCATTGGGCGAGCTACTTGCATTCGTTTAGCTCAGGAAGGCGGACAAGTAGTGATTATAGACCGGGATCAAAAAGGCGGTGAGGAAACGGTTAATCTTATCCAGCAAAATGGCGGCGAAGCTTTGACTGTTGAAACAGATATTGCCCATCCGGAACAGATTTGGGCCTGCGTAGAAAAATGCATCCACAAATTTGGGAGAATAGATGTCCTGATCAATAACGCGGCCATGATGACTTTTACCCGTATTGTGGACCTTTCTTTAGCCGATTGGGAAAACGTAATGCATGTAAACCTACGTTCGGTATTTCTATTCTGTAAATATTGTTTGCCGCATATGCATAAGGGGGCGATAGTAAACGTCAGCTCGGTGCATGCCCATGAAACAACTCCCAATGTGGTGTCTTATGCTACCAGCAAGGGAGCTATTGAAGCTTTTACCCGTGGGCTAAGCCGCGAATATCCTGCCTCAAAGGCTCGTTTTAATGCCGTTGCGCCGGGGGCAGTAGATACGCCTATGTTATGGTCAAATCCCAATGTGCAAAGTGGGAAAGAGAAAATTACCGGAGTTGTAGGCAGCCCCGAAAATCTGGCGGCTGCCATTTGTTTTCTGGCTTCAGACGAAGCCGCCTTTGTAAATGGAACCACTCTGATTGTTGACGGTGGCCGTCTGGATATTCTTTGATGCCTTTAGAGAGGGAAGTTCGAGATCTGTGTAAAGAAATAAATCACATCCATCCGGATCTTCAATGTAATAAAAGATAGGTAATGAAAAATAAGTTCATGTTTGCTACCGGCATTGAAAATAGCTATCCCACCATTCAGGTAGATGGCAAAACAGTCCGTATTGATGAGATGGAAAAAACCGGTCATTACAAACACTGGCGACAGGATTTTCAACTGGTGAAGGAGATGGGGATTGAGTTTTTAAGATATGGCCCTCCGCTTTATTCTACTCATTTGGGTCCCGGTAAATATGACTGGAGTTTTGCCGATGAAACCTTTGCTGAATTGCAGAGATTAAAGATTGTTCCACTGGTTGATTTATGCCACTTTGGAGTTCCAGATTGGATAGGAAACTTCCAAAACCCCGATTGGCCCCATTATTTTGCCGAATATGCCAAAGCTATTGCAACCCGTTTTCCGTATCTGCAGTTTTTTACTCCCGTCAATGAGATTTTTATTGCTGCTACATTTTCGGCCCAATACGGCTGGTGGAATGAGTGCTTGCATTGCGATCAGGATTTTGTAACCGCCCTGAAAAATATTTGTAAAGCCAATGTATTGGCCATGCAGGCCATTTCGGCCGTACAGCATGAGGCAACTTTCATCCAAAGTGAGTCTACCGAATATTTTCATGCTGAAGACCCTGATTGCCGGGCGGAGGCTGATTTTTTGAACGAAAAACGTTTCCTCTCTCTGGATCTTTCTTACGGACATCCGGTTAATGTGCATATGTACAAATACCTGTTGGCCAATGGCATGACCGACCAGGAATATCAATGGTTTGAACAAAGCTATATCAAGGCTAAATGTATCATGGGCAATGATTATTACATTACCAATGAGCATATGGTCCATCCCGATGGCAGCACTACGTCCGCCGGCGAAATTTTTGGCTATTATATTATCACCCACCAATATTATGATCGTTACAGTCTGCCAGTAATGCATACCGAAACCAATATTTCAGAACCACGGTCGGTAGACTGGCTTAAAAAGGAATGGGCCAACCTGTATCGTTTTAAACAGGATGGTTTTCCCATTGTGGGTTTTACCTGGTATAGCCTCATTGATCAGGTAGACTGGGACTCGGCTTTAAGGGTTAACCAGGGAAATGTAAATCCATTGGGTTTATATGATATGAACCGGAACATCAGGCCTGTAGGCCAGACTTACAAGCAATTGATCCATGTTTGGAGAGAGGTTTTAGATGAGGAAAGCTATGGGCTGCATTTTAGATATGGGTAATTATTAGCTATTAATTGTTGGCCTATAGCTTGCCTCAATATCTATTTTAGAAAACCTGGGGTTCGTTTTTCTTGGCTGCGGATAGTCCCGTTTTTTGCTCATACTGCACCCGGCCTTAGCCACAAGGCCGGTATCCGCTGCAACCGGGTTTATTAACTGCGTTTTTGCATCATCGGTCAAATTTTAGCTGTTGGTTATTAGCTTTTAGCTAATGGTAAATGGCTATGTCTATGCTTCCTTTTCTGCGCTTATCTGCGAAATCTGCGGGAGAAAAAACAGAATCCTGATTAAGCAGGAAGTGTTTTTATTAGCTAAAGGCCAACAGCTATCTCAACAACTAAATAAAATCCAATCCCGCAAATCCCTTATTCAAAATCTGGCTGTTATTTACATCGAGCCATTTATCCAATACGCTGGCATATACCTGACGAAAATCAACTTGGTATTTCAAATCGCCATTGTCCAGGTCCAGTAAATTGGGAGCGGCGTTGTAAATACCTGCCTTGTTCAGCTTTCCTCCAAAAACAAATACATTATTGGCCGTGCCATGATCAGTCCCGTTGCTGGCATTTTGTTCAACGCGGCGTCCAAATTCAGAGAAAGTAAGAACTAGAGTATTGTTTAAATTTCCGTTTTGGTTCAAATCTTTCAAAAAGGCCGAAACTCCTTCTGCATATTGTTTTAGTAAGCGTTCTTGTTGGTTTTTTTGAGCTACATGGGTATCAAAACCACTCAAGGAAACATAATACACCCTGGTTTTTAGTCCCGAGTTAATAAAGCGGGAAACGGTTTTCAACTGATTGGCAAACGCCGAATCAGGATAATTGAAATTGCTCTGGTAGGTTTTAGAGGTATTCTGGATATAATCGGCCGAAGAGTAGGTTTCAATCATAGTTTTGTATAAATAACCCAAATTATCCTCGTTCAAATTTTTGTGTTGGTTTAATACATCTTTAAAAAAAGGTTCGCGGGTATTGCGGTATAAAGCTGCGGCATCTTTTACGGCAATGCCTTTTTTACCGGCGCCTTTCAGGGCTAAAGAGAGAGTGTCATCTACTTCAATAGCCGTATAAGGAAATTGGCAGGTACTGCAACTGGAATCCAGGTAACGTCCAATCCAGCCGGTTGACAGGAACTGGTTAGAATCACTGGCGGTTTGCCAGATATCCATGGAGCGGAAATGGGAGCGATCCGGGTTGGGATAACCCACACTGTTGATGATGCTCATCCATCCCTGATCGTAAATTTCACGTAAGGCAGCCATAGCCGGATTAAGACCCTGAAGTTCATTTAGTCTGATGATTTCTGAAGCCGGTACAGCAATGGTTTTGCGCTTTTGATAATAGGTATCCATGCCGTAAGGAACCACCGTATTCAGGCCATCGTTTCCGCCAGAAAGTTGGATGATGACCAGGTTTTTATGATCTGAGAGCTGACCCAACGCCATCGCTTCAAAAGGTTTTAAGAACGAGGGTATTAAAATGGCTCCGGCCGAGGCCAAA
>DASQIU010000018.1:0-20394 GCA_035631395.1 Daejeonella sp.
CTATTTTATTTTTATTGGTCCACAAACGGTCGAAGGTACAGGAAAGGGTAGCGGCCAAACTGAGAGGGCCCAAAAAGCGGTTTGCTTCTGGAAGAATATTCAAACTGGGATTAATGTAATAAGCATTGGCTCCTACTAAAAACATCGGTTTTAAGTCAGCCTGAATCGTTTTTACCTGGTTTTGAGCCACTTTTTCCTGTAAAGCAAAGGTTTTCAGTTCAGGGCGATTTTGGAGAGCCGAGTTTAAGTACTCCGTTAAAGGATCAGCCGGATGAGTGGCAGCCAAATCTTCATCAATAACCACCGAAGTATTTTCTGGCAAACCCAGTAAAATACCCAAATTGTAATTGACAATCTTACTATTGGTTTCCAGATCCAAGCCGGTAAGTTCTATGTTACTGCGCTGCAATTGGAATCGTAATACATCATTTTTGGTAACAATACCTTGGGCAAAAAACTGCTGGGCCTGCTTAATTTGCTTATCCAGATCCTGCAGATTCTGGACAACTACTTTTTTGCTCTGGTTTAGCTTATATAGGTTAAAACAAGCCTGGATAACATTATAAGCAATTTCATCCTGGTCACGGTCGGCATCTAAACGAGCTATGTCAGTCAGCAAGTTGGTTGATTCTTTGGCATAACGCAGTTTATTACCCGCAAAGATCACTTCCTGCAAAGAAAAAGTCCCTAAATAGGCATCGGCCCTGGCCGGCAAATGAATGGAGCCATTAAACTTGAAAACCTGAGTGGGAATTTCGGCATGATTATATGTCAAACCAACACTACCTGTAGGTAAGGATTTGTCTTTGGCCTCATTGTACCTGGAAACGGCCGCATCAATACGGCTTTTAGACAGCTTTAACTGGTGGCTATTTTGCAGCCCCAATTCAACAGCTTGTTTCAGCGTCAATTTTTTTATCTCCTGGGCCTGAGCCTGGCTGAAAATAGCCGAAGCCAAAACACATACCAGCCCATACTTTTGCAGTACGTAGATACTCCTGCGTATGAGCATTTTATTAATGTATCGATGAATCCTGTTTATCATGGCAGGTTAAGTGTGCGTGTAAAAAATCTTTCAGATGCGCTTTTAACCGAGGCTTTATTTCTTCCACCAACACCTGAGGGTCGGTCATATCAACGCCCATCATCCGGGAAGAGATCATGCTTGAATTCACTAAGAACAGTTTGGTTCCTAAAATAGTTGCCACGGTCATTTCTACATCTACTTTGCGGAAGGAACCATTTTGAATACCTTCTTCAATAATTCGTTTTACTTCCCCCACATTTTTCAGCAGGGTATCGGCAATAAAATCAGAGGTTTCTGAACGCTGTTGCAAAGACATTTCCCGATGGATCAGGCGGTGGAAACTATTGTTTCCCATCACCCGCTCTACATACATCTCCACACAGCGATCTATTTTTTCCCAGGAAGAGATCGATTCTTCGTTCAAACTGGCCAGATTCTGCCTGAAACTACCCAAACGCCGGGTCAGCACCGCCTTATACAATCCATCCTTAGAACCGAAGTAGTAATTCAGCATGGCCATATTCACATCGGCCTCGCGGGCAATCAATCGGGTAGAAGTTCCGTCGTATCCCAACTCTGAAAATAACCTTTCGGCAACATCCAGCAACAGGTCCTTTTTATCTACTTTATCAGGGACATCATTCATGGCTGCAAAATTAATCAATCGATTGATTAATTTTAAAAAAATCGAAAAAACGAACTTCGAAATGATTATAAGTGCTTTAAGTGGATGATTTTATTACTTTAGAGCTCAAAATTCAACCTGAACGAATAACCGACATGAAGAAAATTTTATTATTTAGTTTTTTCTTTCTGGGTTTGGCAGCCCTGCTTGCCTTCCATAAAAAAGAAGAAAACGCTCAATCCTGGATCCGGATCAACCAGTTAGGCTATACTCCTGCTACCAGCAAAGTAGCAGTATGGGTTAGTAAATCTGACGAAGAAATCAAAAACTTCCAACTGATTAATTCGGAAACCCAAAAAGTAGTATTTACAGGTCCCGCAGGAAAAGCTTTTGGCCAATATGGACCTTTTCAGCAATCTTACCGGCTTAATTTTTCCAACTACAAAACCCCTGGAATTTATTATCTGAAAGCTGGAAAAGCCGTTTCTCCGGAATTCCGTATTGGAGCTGATGTGTATGCCGGTACCGCCGATTTTGTACTGCGCTACATGCGCCAGCAACGCAGTGGTTTTAATCCTTACCTTAAAGATTCTTGCCATACCCACGATGGCTATACCATGTACGGCCCCATGCATGATACCACCCATATCAATGTTTCTGGCGGATGGCACGATGCCTCTGATTACCTGCAATATGTAACCACCTCGGCCAATGCCACTTATCATTTATTAGCCGCCTATCGGGATTTTCCGGAAGTATTTGGCGACCAACACCAGGCAAATGGCCTGGAAGGCAGTAATGGCACTGCCGATATTCTGGATGAAGCCAAATGGGGATTAGACTGGTTAGTAAAAATGCACCCCCGAGAAGACTGGATGTTTAACCAACTGGCCGATGACCGCGACCACGAAGGATTCCGCCTGCCTAATAAAGACACCGTTGATTATGGCCTGGGAAAAGGCAAAGCCCGCCCCGTTTATTTTGCCAACGGAAAACCCCAAGGTTTGGGAAAATATAAAAACCGGGCCACCGGAGTGGCCTCTGTAGCCGGTAAATACGCCAGTTCTTTTGCCTTAGCTTCTCAACTGTACAGCAAAAAAGATCAGGAGTTGGCTAAATTATACAATCAAAAAGCTCATTCGGCTTATAAGCTTGGCCTGGAAAAGCCAGGTACACAACAAACGGCCCCCAATAAAGCCCCTTATTTTTATGAGGAAGATAACTGGGTGGACGATATGGAATTGGGTGCTGCCGCTTTATACCAGTTAACCAATGATAAAAAGTTTTTAACCCAATCGGTAGAATATGGCCGCCAGGAAAAAGTAACTCCATGGTTAGGAGCCGATACCGCCCGCCATTACCAGTGGTATCCGTTCCACAATTTTGGTCATTATGAACTGGCCAAAAAATCCAATCCGCAAACCCGCACAGAATTTATCAGCTATTATAAAGATGGAATTGACCGGGTATGGCAAAAAGCCAAAAACAATGCATTTTACCGGGGTGTGCCTTTTATCTGGTGCTCTAACAATCTAACCACTTCTTTTACCATTCAATGCCATTTATACCGCGAGTTAAGCAATGATAAAACCTATATGGAACTGGAGCAGGGCAATTTCGACTGGCTTTTTGGCTGTAATCCATGGGGAACCAGTATGGTTTATGGCTTACCCGCTCATGGCGATACACCCATCGATCCGCATTCGGCATTTACTAAATTGCACAACTTCCCTATTGATGGCGGCCTGGTGGACGGACCGGTTTATGGAAAAATCTTTAAAAACCTGATAGGCATTACCCTTTACAGTCCGGATGAGTATGCCCAGTTCCAATCAGACTTGGTAGTTTATCATGATGATTATGGCGATTACAGCACCAACGAACCCACCATGGATGGAACCGCATCTTTGGTTTATTTAATGGCCGCCAAAGAGAAAGAATCCCGGGAGGTGGTCAAGAAAAAAAAGTAATTATTGATTCTTTTGGCGCCATTATCCGTGGCGATACCACACAAAAAAACATTGCCCTGGTTTTTACCGGCGATGAATTTGCCGATGGCGCTGCCAGCATTCAAAAAACCTTAGGAAAACAGGAGGTAAAGGCCTCCTTTTTTCTAACGGGAAACTTTTATCGCAATTTTCGGCCGGTTATTGCCCAATTACGCAAAGCCGGCCATTATTTGGGCGCCCATTCAGACCAACATTTGCTGTATTGCGACTGGAACAAAAGAGATAGCCTGCTGATAAACCAGCAACAGTTTAGCCGGGATTTACAGGCCAATTATACCAAAATGGCCAAAAACGGAATCCCGAAAAAAAACGCTCCATATTTCTTACCTCCTTTTGAATGGTACAATTCCACCATCAGCCAATGGACCCAACAGGAAAGTTTAACTCTGGTAAACTTTACGCCGGGTACCCGCTCGGCCGCCGATTACACCTGGCCGGAAATGGGCAAAAGCTACCGATCTTCTCAAGAAATTTATCAATCCATTTTGGATTATGAAAAGAAAGATCCGCATGGTTTAAATGGCTTTATCCTGATTTTGCATATTGGTACCGACCCGCGACGAAAGGATAAGTTTTATTTCCGGCTGGAAGAATTGCTCCGGGAACTGAAAGAAAAGGACTACCATTTTGTGCGCATCGATGAATTATTGAATTAAACGAACAAATTAGTCGCCCTCAATTTTATTCGGATTTTATTAATTTAGGAATTATCCTTCGGCATGAAAATCAGGAAATTATTACCCGTTTTTATTTTTTTCTTTTCACTGATCTGTAAAGCGCAAACCTCGCCCGAGCTTAGCGCCTCAGAAATTAAACTGGGCCTGGAAAAGTTAAATACTCTGGGCAGTGTCTTATATATCGCCGCCCATCCCGATGATGAAAATACCCGGCTGCTAACCTATGTGGCTAAAGAAAAAAAACTACGAACCGCTTATTTATCGCTTACCCGTGGGGATGGCGGCCAAAACCTGATTGGTAATGAGCAGGCCGAATTATTGGGGCTGATCCGCACCCAGGAATTGCTGGCCGCCCGCCGGATTGACGGCGCCGAACAGTTTTTTACCCGGGCCAATGATTTTGGTTTTTCAAAAACTGCCGCAGAAACCTTTAAGATCTGGAATAAGGAGCAGATTTTGGCCGATGCCGTTTGGGTGATCCGCCGATTCAGACCTGATGTGATCATTACCCGGTTCCCAGAAGATGCCCGTGCGGGACATGGACAGCATGCCGCTTCGGCCATTATTGCCCGCGAAGCTTTTTGGGCTGCCGCCGATCCGGCACGTTTTCCCGAACAATTAAAATTTGTGCAACCCTGGCAGGCCAAACGCCTGCTTTGGAATACCTTTAATTTCGGTGGAACGAACACTACCGCCGAAGATCAGTTGAAGCTGGATGCGGGTGGTTATAATACCTTATTAGGGAAAAGCTATGGCGAAATTGCTGCCCTGAGCCGATCCTGCCATAAAAGCCAGGGTTTTGGAGCGGCTAAACAACGCGGCCAGGCCATAGAATATTTCCAGCCTGTAGCCGGCCAAAACCCTAAAAAAGATTTATTTGAAGATATTAACCAAAGCTGGAGCCGTATTGCCGGCGGAGCCGAAATTGGCCATTTAATTAATCAAACCATCCAAAATTTTACCCAGGAAGATCCGGCTAAATCGGTTCCCGCGTTGCTGAATATCCTCAGCAAAATAGAAAAGTTAAGCGATACCTATTGGAAAACGCAGAAGGAAAAAGAGATTAAAGCACTGATTGCTGCATCCTGCGGGCTGTGGTTTGAAAGTTATGCCAGCGAATCGGAGAATGCCCTGGGCGATACCGTAAAGATTCTTTCCCAGTTCATCAACCGTTCTAATATCCCGGTAGGGTTAAAACAAATTGCCGCTCTGCCGCAAAACATCGCCCTGAAAAACGGAATTTTAAAGACCATAGAAACCAGCGCTCCGGCTTCGCAAATTACAGAACCTTACTGGCTGGCCGAAAATCATCCTATCGGGATGTATAAAGTCGGCAACCCCCTTTTAATTGGGATGCCCGAAAATCCGGAGCCAATTACTGTTACTTATACATTCGAGATCGCCAACAAAAGCATTTCGTTTGACCGACCAGTGGTTTACAAGTTTACCGACCCGGTGAGGGGAGAAGTTTACCAGCCCCTGGTTATTGCTCCTCCCGTAACGGCCAGCATTGCTGAAAATGCTTATATATTTACCAATGGAAATGCCCGCAGCATACAAATTCAGCTTAAAAGTTTTAAAAATGGCCAGAGCGGAGTGGTAGAACCGGTGCTTCCGGCTGGATGGAAAGCCGATCCGCAGAAGATCAATTTCAACCTGAATAAAGATGCTGAGCAAAGCATTGAGTTTACCCTTACGCCGGGGGAAAATATTAATAGCGGTATCTTTTCGGTGAATATTCATATCGGTGATAAAATCTATAATCGCGGTTACAAAACCATTATGTACGAGCATATTCCAGCTCAAAGCATTTTCCCACTGGCCGAAGCCCGCCTGGAAAAAGTGGATCTAAAAACGGATGGCAAACGGATAGGTTATTTAGCCGGCGCAGGCGACAAAATACCCGAAGCTTTAAAACAAGCAGGTTATGAGGTGATTTTGCTAAAGGAAAATGAAATTTTAAAAGATAACCTGGCGGGATATGACGCCATTATTGCCGGTGTAAGGGCTTATAATGTAAATAAGCGAATGAAATTTATTCAGCCCAAGCTGATGGATTATGTGAAAAATGGTGGAACTTATTTGGTGCAATACAATACCAATACGCCTTTGATCACCCCCGACATCGGGCCTTATCCTTTCCAGGTTTCCCGCAACCGGGTAACCGAAGAAGATGCCCGGGTAACGATACTGGCTCCGCAGCATGAGGTTTTAAATTATCCAAATAAAATCTCGGAAAAGGATTTTGAAGGCTGGGTACAGGAACGCGGGCTGTATTTTACGACCAATCCGGCCCCGCAATACACCGCCCTGCTGGAAATGCACGATCAGGACGAAGCTCCGGATAAGGGCTCATTAATTGTGGCTGATTATGGAAAAGGTCGCTTTATATATACTTCGCTTTCCTTTTTCAGGCAGTTACCGGCGGGAGTGCCCGGCGCTTACAGATTATTCGTAAATTTAATTGCTAAAAAACGATAGTCATGGAAAATCAAGAAACCCATTACTCTATTTATTATATCCTGGGGCTGATTGGCGGTATATTAACGGCCCTGGCTTATACCCATGAGGTATTATGGCTGATATTGGGAGCCCTATCGGGTTTAATTTTTACCGTCTTTTATGTAAACGTATTGGTTGAAGGGCGTGGAGAAGCATAAACAGGAACTACCGCCGTTTATTAAAACCTGGAATCAGTTTTATGGCTTACTGGTGCTTTGGCTGGTGCTTTTAATTGTCGCGTTTTATCTGTTTACCAAAACCTTTGAATGAGCACCATCGATTGGATTATTCTGCTGACCACTTTAATCATTATTGTGGTTTATGGAATCTATAAAAGTCGGGGCGCTCATAATATCCGGGGATTTTTATTAGGCAATCAGTCTTTGCCCTGGTACCATGTTACGCTTTCAGTAATGGCTACCCAGGCCAGTGCCATCACCTTTCTTTCTGCTCCCGGACTGGCTTTTTCATCGGGGATGAGCTTTGTGCAGTTTTATTTTGGCCTGCCACTGGCCATGATTGTGCTTTGCATCACCTTTGTACCCATTTTTCATCGCCTAAAAGTATATACCGCTTATGAATTTCTGGAAAAACGATTCAACTTAAAAACCAGGGCGCTCACGGCTTTTCTGTTTCTGATTCAACGCGGGCTTTCTACCGGCATCACCATTTATGCCCCTTCCATTATTCTTTCTTCCATCCTAAATATCAATACCACCTATACCACGCTTTTTATTGGCGGCCTGGTAATTACTTATACCGTTTATGGTGGCACCAAAGCGGTTTCATATACGCAACTGTTGCAAATGAGCATTATTTTTTCGGGTTTATTTCTGGCCGGAATTATGGTAGTGTACCTGTTGCCGCAGCATGTAGGATTTACCCAGGCCGTACAGATTGCTGGCAAAATGGGCCGTACCAATGCCATTGATTTTTCTTTCGACTGGAACAACCAGTATACTGTGTGGAGCGGATTAATCGGAGGGTTTTTCTTGCAGCTATCTTATTTTGGAACCGATCAAAGTCAGGTTGGGCGCTATTTAACCGGCTCTTCCATTGGCCAGAGCCGGCTGGGTTTACTCATGAACGGATTGGTAAAAATACCCATGCAGTTTCTCATCCTGCTTATCGGAGTTTTGGTTTTCGCTTTTTACCAATACAACCAACCGCCACTGTTTTTTAATAATTACGAACTAAAAAAGCTGGAAAACAGCCAATATCAAACAGAACTTCAACAAATTAAAACCAGCTACAGTCAGGCTTTCCAACAAAAACAAGAGCAGGTAAACAAACTGGATCAGGCCCTGGAATCGGGCAATAAAATGGCCATTGATGAAAGTAGAAAAGTTTTAAAATCGGCTGATGAAAAAACCAAAGCTATACGCCAGCAGGTGGTAGACCTCATGCTTAAAAACGATCCGCATGCCGATACCAACGACAACAATTATATTTTCTTGAATTTTGTTACCCATTATTTGCCTCGGGGTTTAGTGGGATTGCTAATAGCCATTATTTTCCTGGCTTCCATGGGTTCCACGGCCAGCGCCCTAAATTCCCTGGCTTCTACTTCGGTTATTGATATTTATAAACGTATGATCCATCGTCATGGCTCGGATGAAAACTATTTGGCTGCTTCCCGCTGGGCCACGGTTCTTTGGGGAATGGTTTGCATTCTGATGGCCTTATATGCCAGCAAACTGGGCAATTTAATAGAAGCGGTCAATATTTTAGGTTCGCTGTTTTACGGAACCATCCTGGGCATTTTTATTGTGGGATTTTATTTCAAGAAGGTTGGGGGCAATGTCACTTTTACCGCCGCCATTATTACCGAAGTAATTGTATTTACCTGCTGGATTATAGATTTAACCGCTTTTCTGTGGCTCAATGTTATTGGTTGCCTGTTGGTAGTAGGCATTGCGTTGATTTTACATCGTTTATTTCCGGCCAAGCCAATAGAGCAAATCATTACGGCCCAAAAACAAGAATTATAAGCATAAAAAAAGCCCTTCACATTGCTGTAAAGGACTTTCAACCTAAACCTTATCACAATTAAACCAAATGATGATTTTCAAATAAACCAGTATGCAATAAAAAAGTTCTCAAAATATTTGAAATACTATATTTATTTACCTGGAAACAAGGCGTTTCCGCAAAAAACTATCCAGCAAATAGAGCCCTAGAATTATATCGGCAAAAAAGAACATATTAATAAGCGTGCTACTCAAATATTTCGAAAAATCAACTTTAGGCAATTGATATTCTGCTGCCAGGCCGCTGGCCGGCTCAGTCCAGTTTACCTGCCATAAAGCGGCAATCAGGAAAGCCGTAATGGTAATCAAAAAAAAGGCGGCAATACCATAAATAATCCGCTTATCAATTAATGATTTAACGGAACCTGGGCGGGGTTCCAGTTTTACCAGCTCCATAACATTACGGGTAAAAGCCATGGAAGGCTCTTCCAGCTCGAATGTAGACAGACTCTCGTGTAATGCTTTTTGCTCCTGATAAGCTGCCTGAAAAACCGGATCGGTATGGATCAGGGTTTCTACATCTTTTCGCTCCTGACTGCTGCAGGTTCCATCCAGGTAATCCCAGATACGTTGTTCAACTATATTCATAACAACTCCTTTACTTCAAAATTTAACATTCGCTCTAACTTTTCTTTTAAACGATGTCTGGCCCGGTGTAATTTAACTTTTACGGTATTGGCTTCCATCCCTAAAGCCTTACCAATTTCCTCTAAAGACTGCTCCCCCTGGTAAAAAAGGGTGATAATGGCGGCATCATCGGGCAAAAGCTGGCTGATGGCTTTATTTACATACACCATTTTAGATTTATGTTCCACCTCATCAGCCCGAAAGTCAGATATATGATTCTCTAATTGAATACCCGATTCCTCATCATGAATAGACTGGGTATCTAAACGCTTTTTCCGCAGAAAAGTCATTGCGGTAGTATAAACAATGCTATATAACCAGGTGCTAAATTTAGAGGTCTGTTTAAACGTATGCAACGCACGATAAGCCTTTACAAAACAATCCTGGGCAATTTCTTCGGCATCTTCCCGGTTTTTTGAAAATTTTAGCGCCAAACTGAACACAAACCGCTGATGGCGCTTAACCAATTCGGCATAAGCCGATGATTCGCCAGACAGCACTTTGGCAATCAATTCTATATCGGTCAGTTTGTGTTGCATCAATTAAAAGCTCAGACGCCGGTATCCTTTCAAAGGTTACAGCCATGCTCTTTTTATTAGCATTGCTGTAACTTTTTTTGCTTGACTAAAAGCTAATAGCTATTTATATAGAAAACCTCCAATTCGTTCCTTTGGTTTAGGGCAGCCCTGGTTTTTGCTCATACTGCGCAGGCCTTAGCCGCAGACCGGTATCCGCGTCAATCAGGTTTAGGCACCTTGTTTTGGGCTCTTAGCAATACAAAACGAGAAAATGATATATAATAAATTCATAAATCTGAAACCCACTGGCCTTTCATCTATGTCATCCAGAGTAACGAGGGATCTCAAATGATTATTTTCCTGCAGCTAAACCATTAAACAGAAAATAATAGCTTGGATGTAACCTGATTTAAAACGGGGTAGTCATAGAAGCATAACACATTTAGAAAAGTTCACTTTAAAACAATAAAAAACATGGAAGCGATATTAGTTCCAATTTTAATCAGTCTTGGCTTATTTGCACTGCTCTTTGGTTTACGCTATTTATCTAACAAAGAAACTATGGCCATGATACAAAATGGTATGGATCCTAAATTAAACCGAGCCCTACCCAAGCCGTACCAAAACCTGAAATGGGGTTTATTATTAATAGGAGCCGGTTTAGGTTTATTTTTAGCCTACCTTTTAGACCATACCGTGTTCAACTATGATAACGGTTTCGGGGGACGTGATAACGAAGCCATCTATTTTTCACTGATCGGCATATTTGGAGGCCTAGGCTTACTAATCTCCTATATGGTTGAAAAGAAAACCCTGGATAAATAAATATTCAATCGTTGTTCGTCCATCGTCCATTCGTCTGTCGTTATTCGATAAACGGAAGACGATGGACGATATACAAATCTTTGCCAGGAATTTTATCCTATTTTAGGAACAATGGCTACCGTTAGCCGGCTAATGCAATTCATTTTACCCCTGCTATCGTACATTTTAATATCCCAGACATGGGTTTTACCACCAATATGTATTGGCCGGCAAATACCGGTTACAAAACCCGATTTAACCGGCCGCAAGTGGTTGGCATTGATCTCCAAACCTACCCCATGGTATTTTTCCGGGTCGACCACCATATTGGAAGCCATGCTTCCTAAGGTTTCGGCCAACACTACCGAGGCCCCGCCATGCAAGATGCCGTAAGGCTGATGAGTTCGCTCATCTACAGGCATACGACCGGCTATAAAATCTTCGCCTATTTCAGTAAACTCTATTCCCATTAATGCGCCCAGATGATTAGTCGGGCGGTTGTTTAATTCTTCTACAGTAAAATGCTGAAACCAGATCATAAATAACGTTCTTCAAGAATACGACGGTGATGATTGACATGGCCCGCCAAAATAAAAAGGAGCGCCCGAACACTTACCGGATTTGAACTGGCAGTACCCATACGGTTCAACTCCGTTTCATTTAAGGATTTAAACAGAAAAAGGTTTGCTTTACGCAAGGTGGCAAATTCTTCCGCCAAACTTGCCAGCGTGCGATCCTTAAAATGAGCGTTGGCCACATACGTATCCTCATCAAAACTGGCCAAGGGGGTTTGGTCATTGCGGGCAATGCGCATCGCCCGGTAGGTCATTACCCGCTCGGTATCAATAATATGGCCCAGCATTTCCTTGATGGTCCATTTTCCGGGAGCATAGGCAAAGTCGGCCTTTTCGGGCGAAATGCCTGCTAAAAACTCCGGCAAAGCCTGTTTCTGTTGCTCCAGTTCGGTCAGCACATTATCTGCCACCGTATCGATATAGGTAGCATAATAGGGAGCAAATTCATTAGATTGAGGTCGGTTCATAAGTCAAATTACTTTTTAAAATGATACGAAATACAGTTCCTTTACCCAGTTCAGAATCTTTTACAAAAATCTGCCCCTGGTGATAATTTTCTACAATACGCTTGGTAAGCGATAATCCCAGACCCCAGCCCCGCTTGCGGGTGGTGTATCCGGGTTGAAAAACGGCATCAAACATCCAGCGTGGAATTCCCTGGCCGGTATCGGTTACATCAATAAAAACCTGCTCTTTGGCAATATTTTCGGTTATTTTGATCTCTACACTACCTGGGCCAGTGATGGCGTTAACCGCGTTTTTCAGCAAATTCTCTAAAACCCAGTCAAACAGGGGCACATTAATCAGCGCTTCCACTTGTTTATCGCCTTTTACAATAAACTCTATTTTATCGCTCGCCCGCACTTTAAAATAATCCACAAACTCATTTATCACATCGTAAACCCCATGGCTTTGCAGAATGGGTTTAGAGCCGATTTTAGAAAAACGGTCGGCAACCATTTCCAGGCGCTTTACATCGTTTTCCATTTCTATAATCAGTGGATCTTTCTCGGCATTGAATTTAGATTTTAACAATTCCAACCAGGCCATCAGCGAAGAAATAGGCGTTCCCAGCTGATGCGCCGTTTCTTTAGCCAGTCCAACCCACACCTGGTTTTGCTCCGAGCGGCGAGACGAACTGAACACCAAATAAGCCACTAACAGGAAAATAGCAATTACCGTTAGTTGAATATAGGGAAAGACCCGCAATTGAGTAAGCAGTAAGGAATCTTTATAATACACATACCATTTTTCATTTTTATGCGATTTCAGATCCAACACAATGGGGTCATGCTGGGCCTTCATTTCCTTTAACTGCTCTTTAAAATAGGTAGTATCATATTTTTTAATACTATCGGCATCCAAAGCATAATTGGTTTTCAGGCTATCCAGTCCGCGGTAATAAATAATATTATCGGCCGAGTCGACTACAATAGCCGGTACGGCCAAACTATCGCGAATGGAATAAATAAAGGTGATAAACTCATCATTCACATCGGGCATGGCAATAATGTTACGGGTACTTTTTGCCCAAACTTCGGCCCGGGTACGCTCGGCCAAAGAAATATTTTTTACCAGATAATTGGTGTACCATAACGAAGCTCCGGCAATAACCATCGCAAATGCCAGCAAAATAAATTTCCAGCGCCGTTTTTGTTCGTAAGGATTCATGTGGACAGCCAAAATACAAAAAGAGAACCGGAATTAAGAAAGCCCTCACCGGGGAAATTTATTTCCGCCAGCCCTATCTTGCAAAATTCCTTTAACTAAAAAACTATCTTTGCACCTATGCCAGACATAAAAAAAGTAAGGGTACGTTTTGCACCCAGCCCTACCGGAGGCCTGCACCTGGGCGGGGTAAGAACTGTTTTATTTAATTATTTATTTGCCCGAAAACATAACGGCGACTTTATTCTTCGGATTGAAGATACCGACCAAAGTCGTTATGTGGAAGGAGCTGAGCAATATATTGTAGATTGCCTGGAATGGTGCGGCCTAAACCCTGATGAAAGCCCGCAGGTTGGCGGCCCTTTTGCCCCTTACCGGCAAAGTGAGCGTAAAGAAAGTTACCGTCAGTATGCCGAACAACTGGTAAAAGATGGCTATGCTTACTACGCCTTTGATACTACTGAAGAACTGGAAGCCCAGCGTGAGCAAACGCCCAATTTCCGCTATGGACATGGCAACCGCCAGTTTTTGCGCAATTCTTTAAACTTAAGCCCCGAAGAAGTTCAGAATTTACTGGATCAAGGCGTTCCGCATGTGATCCGTATTAAAATGCCTGCCGATGAAATGGTCAATTTTGAAGACCTGATCCGTGGCCATGTAAGTTTTGATACCAACTTGGTTGACGATAAAGTATTATTAAAAGCCGATGGAATGCCTACCTACCATTTAGCTGTGGTGGTAGATGATTACCTGATGCAAATTAGCCATGCTTTCCGTGGGGAAGAATGGCTGCCTTCTGCACCGGTTCACATCTTATTATGGGAGTATTTGGGATGGAAAGCCGATATGCCTAAATGGGTGCATTTGCCTCTGATTTTGAAACCTGATGGAAACGGAAAGCTGAGCAAACGCGATGGCGACCGCCTGGGTTTCCCGGTATATGCCATGAACTGGAAAGACCCTAAAACTGGCGAGGTAACCAAGGGATTTCGCGAAATGGGCTATCTACCTGAAGCTTTCCTGAATATGCTGGCGCTTTTAGGCTGGAACGATGGCACCGATCAGGAAATCTTTTCCCCGGAGGAATTGATCGAGAAATTCTCTATTGAACGCATCAGCAAGGCAGGAGCAAAATTTGATTTCGAAAAAGCCAAATGGTTCAATCACGAATATATTAAGAAAGCCGAGATAGCCGATATTAAACCTCAGATCCTGGATATTTTAAAACAAAGGGATGTTATCCTGAGCGATGATGAATATTTAGAAAAGGTAATTGCCTTGGTAAAAGAGCGCTTGACTTTCTTGCAGGATTTTTGGGATCAAAGCTCCTTCTTCTTTGAACAACCCCAGGAATATGACCTGAACGCTGTAAAACCCAAATGGAATGAAGCCAAAACTGCCTTCTTTGAAAGCTATATCCAAGCTCTAAACAATCAACAAGGTACCTCAGCAACTGAACAGGAAGCCGCTTTTAAAGAACTGGCCCAAAACCACGAAATTAAAGTGGGAGAACTGATGCTTCCCCTGCGGGTGATGTTGGTAGGCGGCAAATTTGGTCCCGGAGTTTTTGATATTGTTAACCTGTTGGGAACTGCAAAAACTATTGAGCGGATACAATTGGCATTGAAGGTATTTATAGCCTGACGTCAGACTGTCATTCATGTGAACTGCAGAACCATGACGCAGAGCATATCTACCCTAATCTTCGGAAACAATCTTCCCCCAAGATTAGGGTGAATTATGCTGAGTTTTTTTCATATTTTATTCAAAATTCACTTCTGGATTAGGTATCCAAAACCACCCCGGTCTCCGACCACCCCTCCAGAGGAGGGGAATTGCCCCGGATTTGGGGGATGGGAGTTTATGAACGGTTTTTAAATCAAGTCTGGCTCTTACCTTGGCTTTAACCTTTAAAAGGCTTCTGCCATTAGCAGATACACCCAATTCCCCTCCTCTGGAGGGGTGCCCGTAGGGCGGGGTGGTAATCACCTTTATGCCGAAGCTAAAGCACTTGATTCATTCTATAAGCTTTAAGCACCTCTATTCCTGTCCTAAATCTTGAACCCATTGGAAGCAAGGAATACTAGGTAAAACAGGTAAGAAATCTTATCTTAAAGTATAATTTGGGAAGATATGGAAAGTAGATATGAAATTATATTGTACTGGAGCAATGAAGACAATGCCTTTATTGCAGAAGCTCTGGAGCTTTCTGGCTGCATAGCCGATGTAGCAACTTATACTGAGGCATTACAGAATATTCAGATAATTATTTCCCATTGGTTAGAAACTGCAAAAGAATTAGGAAGAAACATTCCTAAACCTAAAGGCAGACTTGCTTCTGCTTAATCAACAGGATATCCATTGATAATTAAACAGGATATCCTGTTTAATTTTAAAATCCCAACTCCTGCCGCATCTTTCTCACAAGCTCTTCGCTACTTTCCTGGATGGCGGTGTTTAAATCGGCCTGGCCCAACTCATTATCGGGTCGATAAATCATTTTTGAGGCCCATGAAATTTTGGCAGTACTGTGAAACTCGGTAGCTCCTGTTTCTTTAGCCAGTAAGGCAATATTTTCTGTATTTACACCGCTTCCTATCAGGATATGGATTCGGCCGGTGGCTTGTTGCACCAATTGCTTTAAAATCAAAATAGCATCAACGGCATACCTTTTCCCGCCGGAAGTAAGCACCCGCTCACAACCTAAAGCAATAATAACTTCCAATCCTTTTTCCAAGTCATTACAACGGTCAAACGCCCGGTGAAAAGTAACCTGCATGGGCCGGGCTAAAGCAATTAATTGGGCGCAACGCTCCGTATCGATGCTTCCGTCGGCATTTAAAATACCCAAAACCACGCCATCACAGCCCAGATTTCGACAGGCTATCACATCCTGCTTCATTACCTCAAACTCTTCATCGGTATATAAAAAATCACCTCCCCGTGGTCGGATAATTGGGAAAACCGGAATTTGAAGCAGCTTTTTGCATAAACTAATCATTCCATAAGAAGGAGTAGTTCCACCTTCGGTCATATTATCACATAACTCAATCCGGGTAGCGCCGCCCGCCTGGGCAGCCAGGGCCGACTGAATGGAGTTTGCGCAGATCTCTAATTGGAAATCCATTAATAATAGCTTTTCCCTTTAATCAACAATTCCTGGTTTTCCTGGGTGCAAACGGCAAAGCTGAAACCCTTTTGGATGGCGTATGCCCCATATTCACCTTTTTTATTTAAAGCCAGAAAACCAACCTGTATTTCCTTAGCCGTTTGAGGTTTCTTTTTAATGATCCGCATCACCGCTTCCCGGCAGGCTTCTTCGGGTGGATAGCCCTGGCGCATCAGTTCTACTACCAGAAAACTGCCCACATTGCGAATTACCTCTTCGCCCACGCCGGTAGAAGTAGCCCCGCCCACTTCGTTATCCACATATAAACCCGCACCAATAATGGGCGAATCGCCTACGCGGCCATGCATTTTATAAGCCATGCCGCTGGTGGTGCAGGCGCCCGATAAATTGCCATGAGCATCCAGGGCCAGCATGCCAATCGTATCGTGGTTATACTGGTTTCCGGGCAATTTAGCCGGACTGAAGGATTTGTTTTCGATATTCATGACCGGTTTATACTCCGATTTTTTAAGCCATTCTTTCCAGGCTTTTTCAGATTGCGGCGTTAACAGATTTTGTTTCTTAAAACCTTGCTCCAAAGCAAATTGCAAGGCGCCTTCGCCAACCAGCATCACATGCGGCGTTTTTTCCATCACCCGGCGGGCTACCGAAATGGGATGCATAATATGCTCCAGGGCGGCCACGCTTCCGCAATTGCCAAACTCATCCATAATACATGCATCCAGGGTTACTTTACCGTCCCTGTCGGGCAAGCCTCCGTAACCCACAGTCTGGTTACTGATATCCGCTTCAGGCACCCATACGCCCTGCTCAACAGCATCCAGGGCCCGGCCATTACTTTTCAGCACTTGCCAGGCGGCCTGATTGGCGGCTATGCCAAAATCCCAGGTAGAAATAACCATCGGGTTATTAATTAGGGGAGAAATCTCATCGCCCGAAGGCAAAACCCGGGCGAAAGCTTTTCCGGCCAGCAGGGACGCTCCAGCCAGCGAGGTAGTGGTGATAAATTTACGGCGGTTATACATGGGATTATTTTTGTTTGCTGGGATTAATTTGATTGTTTGTCTGAGCTAGGTTTTTGGGGATTAATCTGAAGTTCAGGATTTATATTTTGTTTAAATTTCTTATTATACAATCTTTTAAACATTATAATTTTCTTTCATTTCAGCTTATCCATGATTTTTTGATTTTTCAGTAAAGCTTTCATTTGTGTAATTGCCATTTGGTTAAGTTGCACCAGTCTTTGTGCCTGTTCCATTCCTTGATGAATAAGCATTGCATTTATACTTTCCATATTGGATAAGACTACCAATTGTTCAATTGGGGCATAGTCTCGAATGTTTCCTTTTTTGCTGGGATTCGCATCTCGCCATTGTTTGGCAGTTTTACCAAAAAGAGCCACATTCAATACATCTGCTTCATTGGCATAAATGAAAGATATTTGACTTTTACTAAGTGTTACAGGGATCAGATTTTCTTTTATGGCATCTGTATGGATGTGATAATTGACTTTTGCAAGGGTGCGTTGAAAATTCCATTCGAGCTGTAATCGGTTACTTTCATCCTCTTTTAGGCGTTGAAATTCTTTGATCAAATAAAGTTTGAAACCTGAACTTACCCAGGAAGCAAATTCAAAAGCAATATCCTGGTGTGCAAATGTCCCGCCATTTTTTCCCGGTTTAGAGATAACTCCTTTTGCATTTGTGTTTTCAATCCACCGTGAAGGAGAAAGTGTAAACGAATTGGCTCCTGCTTCAAACAGAAAGGAGTCGAATTCGACCCCTTTGAAGTCAGGGTTATTTAATTGTTCCCAAAGCCCTAAAAACTCTATGGTTGTTCTTGAACGCATCCAGTTTTTTACCACATCTTTGGGTTCATCAGCATTTTTATTTCTAGCAATATCAGTTAGGGAAATATAATTTTCATTATCAATCTTGAAGGTACTGATTGAAATTCCCTGAACAATCAAAGTTTGTTTTTTTGCCATATCTTTTTAATTATAGGCATTAGCCAATCTCCCTTCCCATCTTTTCCCCAAAACAATTCTACATTTTATTCCTTAACTTTTGAGGATAAAAAATTAAGATTATGGCAAAAAGATATGCAACCGCCCAATGGCAGGGCAGCGGACTGCAGGGCAAAGGCAGCATAAGCGCCCCGAGCGGAGTTTTGAACCAAACTCCTTACAGCGCCAAAAACCGTTTTGAAAATGAAGATGGAAAAGCGGGAACCAATCCGGAAGAACTGATTGCGGCAGCACATGCCGGTTGCTTTACCATGGCTTTAAGTTTTCAGATAGATGCGGCAGGCTTTACCGCCGATGAACTGGAAACCACGGCGATGGTAAGCATTGAAAAAGCAGATGGCGATTTTAAAATTCCAGGCATCCAGCTTGCCCTGAAAGGAAAAGTAAAGGGAATGGATGAAGCTAAGTTTAAAGAGCTGGCCGAAATAGCCAAGAAAAACTGTCCGGTGTCTAAAGCGCTTTCGGCGGTGCCAATTAGTTTGACTGTGAGTTTTTCGGGGTAGAGAATTGATTTTCAAAGAATAAAATATCTCGAAAAATCTCCCGCAGATTACGCAGATAGGCGCAGAAACAAACGCGGAGATAAAATCAAAAATAAGACCTTCCAGGTTTTAAAAACCTGGAAGGTCTTATTTTTGAGCTAATAGCCAATAGCTAACAGCCTCTTTTTACAAAATATTAATCTTCAATTCCTTCAACTGCTCATCGGCAATAGTTGAAGGCGAATCAATCATCACATCGCGGCCTGAATTGTTTTTAGGGAAAGCAATCACATCGCGGATGCTGTCCAGTCCGGCAAAAATGGAAACCAGGCGGTCAAAACCGAAGGCAATACCGCCATGCGGAGGAGCGCCATATTCAAAAGCATCCATTAAAAAGCCGAATTGTTTTTGAGCTTCTTCAGCGCTAAAGCCCAAATGCTTAAACATTAAAGACTGCAAATCACGGTCGTGGATACGGATAGAGCCGCCGCCAATTTCAGTTCCATTAATCACCAAATCATAGGCATTGGCCCGTACGGCATCCGGATTACTGTCGAGCAGGTTAATATCCTCGGGTTTTGGCGAGGTAAAAGGATGGTGCATGGCATGATGGCGGCCAGTTTCCTCACTCCATTCCAGCAAAGGAAAATCGAGCACCCAAAGCGGGGCAAAGGTGTTTTTATCGCGTAAACCTAAACGGTTACCCATTTCCAGGCGCAGTTCATTGAGTTGCTTGCGCACTTTATTGGCAGCGCCTGCCATCAGCAGAATCAAATCGCCTGGTTCAGATTTAAATGCTTCTGCCCATTTTTGCAGATCGGCCTCGGTATAAAATTTATCAACAGACGATTTTAAGGTTCCATCGGCATTATGACGCAGGTAAATTAATCCGGTTGCACCAATTTGCGGACGCTTAATAAAATCAGTTAATTCATCCACTTGCTTGCGGGTATAACTTGCGCAGCCTTTGGCATTGATACCAACCACCATTTCGGCCTGTTCAAAAACCGGGAAAACCGCTTCGGCACTGCCTTTCCATAATTGCAGCTCGGGCAATTCCGGATTTTTCAGTTCCACAAACTGCATCCCGAAACGGGTATCGGGTTTATCAGAACCATATAAACGCATGGCATCGGCATAAGTCATTCGCGGAACTTCAACCAGATCAATGCCTTTTACCTGTTTAAATAAATGACGAACCAGGCCTTCAAAAATGTTTAAAATATCTTCCTGCTCTACAAAAGCCATTTCGCAATCGATTTGGGTAAATTCCGGCTGTCGGTCGGCCCGCAAATCTTCATCGCGGAAGCATTTTACAATCTGGAAATAACGGTCGAAACCCGAAACCATCAATAACTGCTTAAAGGTTTGCGGCGATTGCGGCAAAGCATAAAACTCACCTGGATTCATACGGCTGGGCACCACAAAATCGCGGGCACCTTCCGGAGTAGATTTGATCAGCACCGGAGTTTCTACCTCGATAAAATCCAGATTATCTAAATATTTACGGATTTCCTGGGCCATTTTATGGCGTAAAACCAGGTTATTCCTTACGGGATTACGGCGCAAATCCAGATACCGGTATTTCATCCGCAAATCATCGCCGCCATCGGTTTCATCTTCAATTAAAAAAGGAGGCAACTTGGCCGCGTTCAGCACTTTCAGCTCCGAAACCTTTATTTCTATTTCCACGG
>DASQIU010000019.1:0-12647 GCA_035631395.1 Daejeonella sp.
ATTTGCTAATCTTATTTTTGTGGTTAACTTTGTTGTCGAAATCTGTAAAACTTGCCGTTTTGAATGGTTTACGAGATTTTTCGAAAAGTATTCAGAAACCTCTTAAAAAGATAAAACATGAAAAGATTAGTATTTGCCGTATTGGCCCTAGCTGTAATCAGCATCAGTTCCTGTAAAAAAGAAGAAGGAGCTACTCCCGAGATCAAAAATGAAACTACTAAAGTAGCCGCTAAAGATTTAAGCGCTTACGATTAAATTTTATCCGATTTATTGATCAAAACATTCACTTGCAAAAGATAAGAACATGAAAAAAATAGTACTTGCCATTGTGGCCTTAGCTGTAATCAGCATCAGCTCCTGCAAAAAAGAAGAAGGAGCTACTCCCGAGATTAAAAATGAAGCCAAAGTAGCCGCTAAAGATTTAAGCGCTTACGATTAATTCGACTACAAAAGATTGATTGAAACATCTATAAAAAAGATAAAAACATGAAAAAATTAATACTCGCCCTGGTGGCCATAGCCGCAATTAGTGTTGGTTTTGGCCAGAAAGAAGAAGTTGCTGCCCCTAAAATTAAAAATGATATTGGCAGAACGGTGACTACTAAAGATTTAAGCGCTTTTGATTAATTTTTCGGATTAAAAGCATTTCTTGTATGTTTTAAAGGTTTAATTTATTTATGCGGGCATTTAATTTTACATCTTTCAAAGATTCCTATATTTGTCTGTAAACCATTTTACCATGCAAGAGATTAAAAAATATGTTGAAGATAATAAGCAACGTTTTTTAGACGAGCTTTTTGAGTTGTTGCGCTTTCCTTCAGTAAGTGCCGATCCGAAATATAAACAGGATGTACTCAAAACAGCCGATTATGTTGCTCAGAAATTAAAAGAGGCCGGCGCTGAGCAGGTTGAAGTTTGCCAGACTGCCGGATATCCCATTGTATATGGTGAGAAGATCATCGATCCAACAAAACCAACCGTTTTGGTTTACGGACATTATGATGTGCAACCGCCAGATCCACTGGAGCTTTGGGAAACTCCTCCTTTTGAACCAACCATCCGCGATGGGAAAATTTTTGCCCGCGGAGCTTGTGATGATAAAGGACAGTTCTACATGCATGTAAAGGCATTTGAGCTGATGATGAAAACCAACACTCTGCCATGCAACGTGAAATTCATGATTGAAGGCGAAGAGGAAGTTGGCTCCAATAACCTGGGAATTTTTGTAAAAGAAAATAAACAGCGCTTAAAAGCAGATGTGGTATTGATCTCAGATACCTCCATGCTGAGCCTGGAAAATCCTTCCCTTGAAACCGGTTTAAGAGGTCTGTCTTACCTGGAAGTGGAAGTAATTGGTCCAAACCGCGATCTGCATTCAGGTGTATATGGTGGAGCTGTAGCCAATCCGGCAACCATATTGGCCAAAATGATCGCTTCATTGCACGATGAAAATAATCATATCCAGATCCCTGGCTTTTATGATGAAGTAGTTGCTCTGAGCCAGAAAGAACGCGATGATCTGAATAAAGCACCTTTTGATGAGGCAGAATATAAAGCCGATCTGGGTGTAGATGAATTATGGGGCGAGAAAGGTTATACTACCTTCGAGCGCACTGGTACCCGTCCAACTCTGGAAGTAAACGGAATTTGGGGCGGATATATTGGCGAAGGAGCCAAAACGGTACTTCCTTCAAAAGCCAATGCTAAAATTTCTATGCGACTGGTTCCTAATCAGACATCTGATAAGATTACCCAGTTATTCAAAGAACATTTTGAAAAAATTGCACCTAAGAGTGTAAAAGTTAAAGTTACTCCGCATCATGGAGGTGAGCCTGTGGTTACACCTACCGATAGCGTAGCTTACCGGGCCGCCCAAAAGGCTATTCTTGATTCTTTTGGTAAGGATCCGATTCCTACTCGTGGTGGAGGAAGCATTCCAATTGTGGCCTTGTTCGAAAAAGAATTAGGTATCAAAACCGTATTAATGGGTTTTGGTTTGGATAGTGATAATCTGCACTCTCCGAACGAGAAATATGACATTGCCAATTTCTATAAAGGCATAGAAACTATTCCTTTATTCCATAAATATTTTGCCGAATTGAGCAAATAAATCCTTTTTGATTAATTGTTAAGAGGTTGTCTCCAAAAGAGACAACCTTTCTTTTGTAGCAAATGCAAAGCCTTTTTGAGTTTATTCCTATGCTTTTTGGCCTTTTTTACGGCAGCCTAGTTAGGTTTCTCATAAGACAGGAAGTTTGAACCCTAAACCTTTAATTATTTTCTCCCGTCCCTACGGGGTGTCACTTTTTCCCTTCAGCTGGAAAAAGTAACCAAAAAGAGCCGCGGCTGCTTTTATTGCTATTAAGGTTTCTGCTTTGGCTTTGCCTATGCTTCCCGCAATAAAAAAGGCCGAAAAAGAGTAGAACGTAGAGTTTATCTGGTATCTTCTGCAAAAAGCATACATGATTTCGCGTTTAAAGCTTTGTGAGATTGTTTGCGCTCCCACTCCTAAACCTGATAAGTAGATCTCATAGACAATAGACAATCCACAAACCTAAACCCTAAACAACTAACCTCTAAACCCTTAAACTATATAATCCATTTCTCACAATCCTTCAAAAAGGCTTCATCGGCATCGGTGCCGATACCTGGGGCATCATTCATATTCAGGAAATAGCCGTCAAAAGTAACTCCACCTACAACCGGATTAACCAGATGGCCTAACAGGCAGGTATCCATATCGTAAAACTGGATATTATCGCAGGCATAAACCACATGCAGTTTTGCACTCAGGGCAATGCGGCTTTCTAGCATGCCGCCCATCATACAAGGAATACCTGCGTTTTTAGCCAGTTCATGGATCTTCAAGGCCTCAGCAATACCACCCGATTTGGCAAATTTGATATTGATATAATCGCAGGAGCCTGATTTGATCAATTTACGGGCATCATGATGATTGTAACAGCTTTCATCGGCCATGATCTTTACAGGCGATTTTTGGAGCAACTCGGGTAAAGAATCGTCATACCAGCTGCGCATGGGTTGTTCACAAAACTGAATATTTAGATTTCCCATAGATTGTAATCCCCATAGGGCATCTTGAAAGTTCCATCCCTGGTTGGCATCAATACGTAAAATCATCTCGGGGCCAACTTCTTCTCTAATTCGGGTAATTCTTTCTACATCCTCCACGATATTTTTACCCAGTTTTACTTTGATCATGGTGGCGCCCTGTTTTTTAAATTCATGGGCTGCCGCCACCATTTCTTCTACAGGGCCAATACCAATGGTAATGTCTGATTCTATGGTGCGTTTTTTCCCACCTAAATATTCATAAAGCGGTTTGTTTTCTGCCTTGGCGGCGATATCGTGCAGCGCCATATCAAAAGCGCTTTTAATGGTCGGGTTATTAGCTGTAAAATAATGTAATTCCTGGATCCGGGCTCCCATCTCTAAGGCATCTTTGCCTTTCCATAAACGGGCAAAATCTTTGGCCATGGCCAGACAGGTTTCCTGGGTTTCGCCTACAATCATCGGGAAGGCTGAGCATTCGCCTACGCCATGAATTCCAGCATCGGTATGTACTCTGATAAATACGTTCTGGGCAAAATCCATAGTGCCGGTGGCAATGGCAAAAGGTACCATGGGGATACTAAAACGGTAGATTTCGGTATGGGTAATTTTCATTGTTGGTTTGTGGATTCGTTGATTTAAACTTTAAAACTAAAAAAACTTTTCTCCCTGGCAAGCCTTACCTTTACAGGAAATCGAATTTTTATGCCGAATCGTTTAATTCAGGAGACTTCGCCTTATTTGTTGCAACATGCCCATAACCCGGTAGATTGGTTTCCCTGGAGTGAGGAAGCTCTGGCAAAAGCTAAAGCAGAAAATAAGCTGATCCTGGTAAGCATTGGCTACTCAGCTTGCCACTGGTGTCATGTGATGGAGCACGAGAGTTTTGAAGATGCTCAGGTGGCCGAAATTATGAATCGCCATTTTGTATGTATTAAAATTGACCGCGAAGAACGCCCTGATATCGATCAGATTTATATGAACGCGGTGCAATTGATGACCGAAAGGGGAGGCTGGCCACTTAATTGTTTTTGCCTGCCCGATCAACGTCCATTTTACGGTGGAACGTATTTCCGGAAATCAGACTGGATGAACGTTTTATTGAACCTGGCCAATTTTTGGGAAGAAAAGCCCACCGAGGCTATGGAATATGCTCAAAAATTAACGGAAGGTATCCGCCGCAGTGAGCAATTGCCGCTGGTTAAAGAAGTGTCTGAATATTCCCGTCAGGATTTGAAGAATATTTTTGAGCCTTGGAAACGCCTTTTTGATTTGGCTGAAGGTGGGTATAATCATGCTCCCAAGTTTCCTATGCCAAATAACTGGCAATTTATGCTGCGTTATGCTCATCTGATGGAGGATAATGCCGCCCATGTAATCAGTCGTATCACCCTGCAAAAAATGGCTTTTGGCGGCATTTACGATCATATTGGTGGTGGATTTGCCCGTTATTCGGTAGATGATCGCTGGCATGTACCACATTTTGAAAAAATGTTGTATGATAACGCTCAATTGGTTTCTCTTTACTCAGAAGCTTATCAATATAATCCCGATGAATTGTATAAACAGGTAGTTTACGAAACGCTTGCCTTTGTCCAACGCGAATTGACCTCGCCGAAAGGTGGTTTTTATTCTGCCTTAGATGCCGACAGCGAAGGAGTAGAAGGGAAGTTTTATACCTATACCAAAGAGGAATTATCGGACATATTAGGTGAAGATGAAGAGATTTTTAGCTTGTACTATAATATTACTCCGGATGGAAACTGGGAAGAAGAGCAAACCAATATATTTTATAGGAAACTGGAAGATGCCGAGCTTGCTTTAAAATTAGGAATGCCTCTAACGGAGTTGCAGCAGATAATAAATCGGGCCAAAAGGAAGGTTTTTGAGCATCGTTCTAAACGTATCCGTCCAGGCTTGGATAATAAAATTTTGGCTTCCTGGAATGGCATGATGCTGAAAGCTTATGCCGATGCTTACCGGGTTTTTCGGGAACCTGAGTTTTTAAACATCGCGGTAGCTAGTGCAGAATTTATTTTAAAGAATTTAATACAAGGAGAACGTTTAAATCGGGTATACAAAACTGATGTTGCCACTCAAACTTTAGAAACAGCTTTCTTAGACGATTATGCCTTTGTGATAGACGGTTTGATAGCTTTATACGAAGTAAGTTTTGATGAGAAATGGCTTAACAGGGCTTCTACTTTTGCCGAATATGTCATCGTGAACTTTTATGATCCGCAGAGTGGGATGTTTTTTTATACCAGCAGCCAGGGAGAGACTTTAATTGCCCGTAAACAAGAGGTTCTGGATAATGTGATTCCAGCTTCTAACTCGGTAATGGCGCATAATCTGTTTAAGCTGGGGCATTTTTTTCAGCTGGATGATTATCTGGAGAAAGCTGAGCAAATGCTGCGAAATGTGCATCCACATATCAAAAACTATGGTTCGGCATATTCAAACTGGGCTGCGCTGTTATTAAATGAAGTTTTTGATATTTATGAGATAGCCATAACCGGTCCGCAGGCCGAAAGTTTGCGCAAGGAGTTGGAGCAGCATTATATTCCCAATAAAATAATTTTGGGCGGAACAGCAGGAAGTTTACCTTTGTTACAAGATAAATGGGGCTTGGAAACACGAGTTTTTGTTTGCCAAAATAGAACCTGCCAGTTGCCCGTTAATACTATAAACAACGCAATAAAACAAATCTTTAACCGAAGTACAGACGGATAAAAATTGAAGGTTTTTCTCTTCAACTCTGATCTTACCTCATCTAAATTTAAGAAAATGAATATCCAGGCAAACAGCGTGGTTGCGCTTACGTACGATTTGTACACTAAACAAAATGATCAAGAAGTATTCGTAGAACAGGCTAATGAAGAAAATCCATTAGTGTTTTTATATGGTGTAGGCATGATGCTTCCTAAATTTGAAGAAAATTTAGCAGGCTTAAAATCGGGCGATACTTATGATTTTCATTTGGTAGCTACTGATGCTTATGGCGAAAAAGATGAAAATGCAATAGCTGAACTTCCTTTAGATATGTTTGGCGAGATGGAAAAACCGCAGATTGATACTATTTTGCCTTTACAGGATAATCAGGGTAACCAGTTCAGAGCCCGTGTAACTCATGTTACCGATACGGCTGTGAAAGTAGATTTGAACCACCCGATGGCCGGCCAGGATCTGCATTTTAAAGGAACAATTTTAGAAGTTCGCGAAGCTACCGCTGATGAATTAGCTCATGGTCATGCGCATGGCATCGACGGGCACTCTGGTCATTAATCAGGAGCTTGTTTAAGCTATTGAAAGGGGATAATTGCCTAAAGCGATTATCCCCTTTTTTTGTGCTATACGTTATTTAGTGGGCGATTTTTGAACAAAATAAATAGCGGACTGTTTATTTAATACACAATAAAATATACAGTATTATGTCTTCCGCTCGCAATAAAATAGAACACAGACGCATATATCACAGAGATAGAGGTTCATCTGATTTTTCTCAGGATCAGACTAACATAGCTTCAGTAGGCCATATAGCTTTTGAAGAAGATGAAGGCCATGGCAGTTTTAAGAAAATCACCGAAAGGGTAAACCGGAAGTTATATCCTAATGAAAAAGGCTTAGGAGAGAATGAAGAAAGGCATTCTTCCAATATCTGGGGTAGAATCTCCAAGTTTTTCAAACAGGTTTTAGATTATTTGTAAGTCTTGATGAAAGAACATCATCCACATGAACATGATCATCATCCTCCTAAAAGGGCCCCGCTTAATATGATGTGGCAAGGAATAATTTTTTTGGCTTTAGTACTGGTGGTGGTGCTACTTTATTTTCTCATCACCTATATGAACAAGAAGCCGGAAAATGCTCCAAAGCCGGAGGCTGGTCTCTCCCAAAAGAATCAGCCTTTTTCTGTTTTAGCACCCATAGATAGCGGAGAGATGTGGCATGCGCCGGATATGGTTGCTATTCCGCCGGCGGAAAAAGACTTAATTCTTTATGGCCGGGAACTAATTGTTCATACTTCTCAGTATTTAGGTCCTAAAGGAAGAGTAGCTCACCTTTCTAATGGGATGAATTGCCAGAATTGCCATGTAAATGCGGGTACAGTGGCCTGGGGGAATAACTTTTCGGCAACGGCTTCTACTTATCCTAAATACCGGGGCCGATCCGGAACTGTAGAAGATTTGGTGAAACGTGTAAACGACTGCATGGAACGTAGCTTGAATGGTCAGGTTTTGACCAAGGATAGTAAGGAAATGCGGGCAATGTTAGCCTATATGTTATGGGTGGGGCAAGGCATACCTAAGGGCGTGAAACCCAAAGGTTGGGGCATTTATCAGCTTGCTTATATGGATCGTGCAGCTAATCCGGAATTAGGAAAAACACTTTATCTTCAAAAATGCAGTAACTGTCATGGTAAGAATGGGGAGGGTTTGTTGAATTCGGAAGACAACGGTTATACTTATCCCCCTTTATGGGGGAAAAACAGCTATAATATTGGCGCCGGCATGTACCGGATCATTTCCTTGGCGGGGTATATTAAAGCCAATATGCCTTTTGGTGCCAATTACCGACAGCCTCAACTAAGTGATGAGGAAGCTTGGGATATTGCCGCCTATGTGAATACCATGGAACGACCTGATAAAAACCTGGATAAGGATTGGCCTAAAATTGCAGAAAAGCCTATAGATTACCCTTTTGGCCCTTATGCTGACCATTTTTCAGAAACTCAGCATAAATACGGGCCCTATAAACCCATATTGGCTAGCCATTAGCGGTGTATCAAGCACATCTCTGTGATTTATTCTAACATTTAAACAAATCAAAAGTGGAAACAACAGTAATGACAAACAAAGAGATGGCCCAGGCAGTCTATGACTATTTTGGCCAGGGGAATGTTCCCGCTATTCTAGATCTTATTACCGATGATATTAAATGGACCTGTCCTGGGCCTACAGAAATACTGCCTTATGCACAGGTCTACCATGGGAAAAAAGGAGTAGAAGAATTTTTCAGGCTTATTTATGCAAACAAAGATTTCCCAAAATTTGAGGTGAAGGAACTTATTGGAGAAGGGGATAAGGTAGTAGCGCTGGGGCACTGGGATGCAAAATCGAAGAAAACAGGTAGCGCTTATTCCGGAGACTGGGCCATGGTGTTTTATTTCAGGGATGGGAAATTATGTGAGCACAGAGAATATTATGACTCCTATGGTGAGGCAATGGCCTCCAAAGGATAAATTGCCTTAACTTAATCAAGAACCGTTTATTGCCCCTAATGGATTGGTTTAGGAAAGGATCCAAACAAAACGAGGTTGTCTCAAAGACAACCTCGTTTTGTTTGGGGATTTAAAAAGCTTATTCAGACTTTTTAACGTAGCGGTCTAACCAGCTATCCATTTCCCAAAGCATATGTAAAATGTTTTCTTTTGCACGATAGCTATGAGCTTCGTAAGGTAAAAACACAAAACGAGTGGTTCCACCAGCGCCTTTAATGGCATTGAACAAACGCTCTGAGTTGATAGGGAAAGTTCCCGTATTGTCATCAGAATCGCCATGGATCAATAATATAGGAGTCTTGATCTTATCGGCATAACTGAAAGGACTCATTTCATAGTACAGCTGCGGATTTTGCCAGTAAGTACGATCCTCGTTTTGGAAACCAAAAGGTGTTAAAGTTCTGTTGTAAGCTCCGCTTCTGGCAATGCCTGCTTTGAATAAATTGGTATGAGCCAATAAGTTGGCAGTCATGAAGGCGCCATAGCTATGACCGCCTACCGCCATGCGGTTTCTGTCGCTAACGCCCATGCCAGCTAATTTATTAATCGCTGCTTCGGCATTTAACTTTAATTGCTCTACAAATGTATCGTTTGGTTTTTTGCCGTTTTGAGCCACAATAGGCATTTCGGCATTATCCAGAACGGCATAACCACGAGTTACCCAGAAAATTGGAGAACCCCAGCTAATGGTAGTAAAACGATCTTGAGAACCTCTTACCTGGGCCGCATCATCGGCAGAGTTATACTCACGTGGGTAAGCCCAGATCAGGGTAGGCAGGGGGCCATCTTTTTCTTTATTATAGCCTTTAGGCAGATAAAGATTACCAGTCAGGTCAATGCCGTCAGCACGCTTGTAAGAGATTTTCTCCTTGGTGATACCTTCTAAAGCTGCATATGGGTTACTGAAATTAGTAACCGGCACATCTGCAATTTTTAAGATCAAATTTTTGATGTAGTAATTAGGTACCTCGGTTTGAGACTCGCGGCGGGTTAATAACACCAATTTGTCGGCATCTAATACATCAGATACGTACTCATAGGTTCCCTTGCCGCTGCGCCAAATGATCTCATTCTTTTTGGTAGCCAAATCAAATTTCGCCAGGAAAGGCATATCGCCATCTTTAGAAGCACCGGTAGTATTGTTCATTAATAATTTGGAACCATTTTCAATGGTTTGCAATACATAACGACCATATTTGTTTTTAATCGTGGTTGGAGTACCCGGATCGGTGTAAGCATCGTTTTGACTGCGCTCGAACAGAATTTCTATAGCTCCGGTGCTAGGGTTGTAGCGACTAACTTTTTGGGTTTGTTTGCTGCGTAAACCCTCATTGATCAATGCCAGGGTGGCATTACCCCAAGTTACTCCACGGAAACGGCCTTGCGTTTTAAACAGTTCCTTTTCTTTTCCGGTAAAAGGAGCGCTTAAAGCATAAACCGCATCGTGAAACTCAACCGGCTTTTTAATCAATCCACTGTCTAAAGGATGGCTCCAGGTAACAGTAGCTGCTTCATCATCACGCCAATCGAAGCCACGAGGAACATTTTGGGTATTATCATAACCTGATGGAGTTCCTTCAGAAGAAGGCAATTCGGCCAATACTTTAACCAATTTTCCGGTACGGTCTACAATGGATACCGTGCTTGGGAATCCGGAAGCAGTTACCAGATAAGAGAACGGTTTGCGGATGGTTCTTATCAGTAAGTAGTTTTTATCCGGAGATAATCTTGCGCTACTGTAAATGGCCGGTTTACCAATAGGAGTTTCCAGACCATTTTTGTTTTGTACCAACTGCGAAGTTCCATAGAATTGGAACAGTTGCTCATCGTATGGCGTTTTGATCAAATCCTGATAAGTAGGACTTGGAGCCACTTTACCCAAGTTTTGCTGTACGGTTGGTCCTTGTGGTTTTAAAGGTTTTGCAGGAGCGGCGCTGGCTGGTTTGGTAGCCACACGATAAAGTAAGGTGCTGTTATCAACCCAGGTAATTCCACTATTTAATACCACGTTTAATGCCTGCTTGTTCATTTTGGTGGCTTTGCGGGTAGCAATGTCAATTACATACAGGTCTACAGTTTTGGCTGTGGTGTTGGTAAAAGCAATTTTGTTTTCCTCCGGGCTCCAGCTTACGTTATTGGCGTACAAAGGCGTGGGTAAGCCGGTAATAGGAAATGTTTTATTGGTTTTGATATTCTTAAGCGTAAAGTTGTTGATGAAACTCTGGCGGCTAGGAGAATAGTTTTCCGGGTTGATCCGTAATCCGGCGATGCGTAGTTCGGGCATGGCCAGTTCTTCTACAGAAGCATAAGGATTGCGCTCGCTTAGAAGCATCCATTCTGCTTTGCTATCGATACTTACTGATGGAGTAGGCTTAGCTAATAGCAAAGCCGAAATTTCTTTGGGAGGAAGTTGATAATCTACAGCGTCCTGGGCAAATAGGCCATAGCCTGAACTCAGGATAAATAAGGTTAGTAGTAATTTTTTCAATTTGATCAATATTTAGTTTGAAATAAACGTACGGAATGTTTTAAGAGAGAAAAAGGATTTTGTATCAAAATTTTGATACAAAGCGATATCTGAAATTTTTCAGGACGAAATCAATCAATTTTTTAGACTATTCGTTTAAATGAGTAACTAATTGGTAGAGGGAAGGAGGTATTTATGGAGTTTAAAGCATAAAAGGTTATTAATTTTTAATAATTGAAAAATCTATGAAAACTTACATAAATGCAGCATTAACTGCGGGTTTATTATTTGCAGTTTCTTTTCAAGCTTGTAAAAAAGAATCCAATAGACCTTTTAACTCGGGTTCTGTTTATTTGCAAACCAATTTAGTGTCTGACACGGCCGCTTTTGGAACCACTATAATTGACGCTAACCTGGTAAATGCCTGGGGCTTAGCCTTTGGTCAAACAGGAGCAGCCTGGATTTCATCCAATGGCAAAGGCCTAAGCGTTATTTACGATCAGAATGGAAATACCCTTTTGCCACCCGTTACTATTCCGGCTCAGGGTGCAGCAGGTACTGGTTCTCCAACCGGAGTGGTTTCTAATACCACTTCATTTTTTGTGATACCTCAAAATCAGCAAGTTAGCCGGTTTATTTTTTCCAGCGAAGATGGAATAATAAGCGCATGGAGTCCTGGAATTACCACTGCCTTTCAAGTTGCAGATCGATCCGGATTCAATACCGTATATAAAGGTTTGGCTACAGGAAGTGTTGGCGCCAATAGTTTTTTATATGCCGCAAATTTTAAAGGAGGAAGTATTGATGTTTTTGACCAAAATTTCAATATGGTCACTACAATGCCTTTTTCAGATCCTGCAATTCCGGCTGATTTTGGCCCTTTTAATATTCAGAATATTGGTAACCAGTTATATGTAACTTATGCTAAGCGTTTGGCTCCTGATAATAAAGACGATCAGAGAGGTCAGGGAAATGGTTATGTCAATATTTTTAATCTGGATGGCACCTTTGTAAAGCGTTTTGCTTCGCAGGGAACTCTTAATTCACCTTGGGGTATTGCTCAGGCTCCGGCAGGTTTTGGCGAAGGAGCTAACGCTATTTTGATAGGAAACTTTGGCGATGGCCATATCAATGTATTTGACGCCAATGGTAATTTTAAAGAACAATTGAAAGATGATAAAAACCAGGTACTAGTTATTGATGGTTTGTGGGCGCTCGTTTTTTCACCAACTAATGTGAACCAGTTATTTTTTACTGCCGGTCCTAAAGAAGAAACACATGGACTATTTGGTTTTTTGATGAAAAAATAAAATCTGTTTTGCCATTGTAAACGAAAAAAGCCGCACCAAAATATCGGGGCGGCTTTTAAAAATGGTGTTTATAGCTTAGGCTATAGAGTACATTTCTTCGCGAAGTTGTTTTACGGCTTCGCTGTTGATGTATTCATCGTAAGTCATCAGTTTATCAATAATTCCACCCGGAGTAAGTTCAATAATGCGATTGGCTACGGTTTCTGTTAATTCGTGGTCACGTGAAGTAAACAGAATCACTCCTTTGAAATCTTTCATGCCATTGTTCAGGGCCGTAATGGATTCCAGGTCCAGGTGGTTGGTTGGTTCGTCGAACATTAACAAGTTAGCCTGCTGTAACATCATTCTGGAGAACATACAACGCATTTTTTCACCTCCGGATAAAACGGAAGCTTTTTTTAGCACTTCTTCGCCAGAGAACAACATGCGGCCCAAGAAACTGCGTACAAATTGTTCGTCTTTGCTTTCTCCCTGAGCGTATTCGCGGAGCCAGTCCACCAGGTTGGCGTCATTTTTT
>DASQIU010000020.1:0-12862 GCA_035631395.1 Daejeonella sp.
GTCTTTCTTTAACGTTTCCGGTGTCCCACTGGCCATTTTTATTTTCATCGTAGATCACCCGTATCTGATATTTTCCGGCCGGATAACGTAAATAGTTCAATACGGTATCTTTACTTATTTCGTCTTTTTTTAGAACGGTAAATTGCTCGGTCAATAATTCTACCAGGTAATTTTTGCCGCTTTCCGGTACTGTAACGGCCAGACTTAAATTGCCGTAATTTTCTTCAGTATCTAAGCTGAAATTGCGTGTAAAAGGTTTTGATTTGAAATTAAAAGCATCCGTAAAGACATTTTCATCCGCCTTAATGGTGTATTGCCGCCCTTGTTTCCAGGAATATTTTAGCAAATATTTTCTAATGGAAGTAGTATCCTTTACTATTCTGAAATTGGTTATCGCGGTAGAATCTTCCAATAATTTGATTTTAGATAAATCAAAAGAATTTGCTGGTGATGAAAGTATTAAAACCACATCCGTGCCTGGTTTTAACTTGCTATTTTGTAGATTATCAGTAACTATTACTTCGCGTTTATAGGTTTCTTTTTTACCTCTAAAAATCTTAACTGTATCCAGGGCTTTTGCTTTTTCATTGACTACTATTTTTAGCGAATCAAAAGTCAATTCGGGCAACCAGAGTAGGGCTGAATCTTTTTGGGTATTTATTTCAACTATTTTCCGGGTATCTAATTCTTTAGGTTCCAGAATTTGAATAGAAGAAGCTGTAAGCGGTTTGTTAAAGGCTAAAGTAATCCGCCCATTAGTTTCTATTTTATGGTCTGATACTTTAAATTTCTCTGGTATTTCTTTAAAAAGCTCTAATCTGATGTCTGTTATATCTTTTTTCAGATCCAAGGTATCCTTTAAAAAGGCAATTTCTTTATTGATGGAATTGTAAATTCTGTCGCCGGTACCACCAGGTTCTTTTAGTCCGTAAATGAAATATTTATCCTCCCTTAAATTCTTTAGATGGAAATTTCCTGCTGAATCCGTGCTGGTATATATACTGGGCCGTTTCTTTCCGAATAAAGTATCCTGATTTACCGGAAAAAGGAACACCGTTACGTCTTTTAAACTTTCTTTAGTTAAAGCGCTATATACAGAACCGCTAATGGATAAGGAATCTATTTTATTTCCGGTAGAAAAAACATAGGTATAGTTTCTTAATATGTTTCCTTCATTTACATCTACTATGGCTTTGCCGAAATTAATGGTATAAGTTGTGTTTTTTTCAAGTGGCGCTTCAAATTTTATATCCAGGTATTGTCTGTGCGCTTTGAATCGGGGCATTTTTTCTACTGCGGGCGAAATGCTGATTTCAGTAAACTCATTGTTCAATTTGATGAATTCATCAAATTGTATTCTGATCTGATCGCTGACAAAATTGGTACTCAGATTTTTTGGAGTTTCTTTAACCAGTTTTGGCGGTTGGGTGTCCTTAGGTCCGCCGGAAGGTTGTTGTATACTGGCACAAGCCGCCAAGAGCAGTAATAAACAAAATAGGGTTAAATTTTTTAACTTAAAAAGCCTGTTTGAAAAATTGACCATTTATATGGGTTTTAAGCGATTTTTTAGGTTTTTGAAATAGTGAGTTAAAAACTTAAAAATAATGGCTTTAAATCAGTTTATTTAAAGCCATTAAAATTTTATTATATATTATTGATTTTCAGATATTTACCTGTTTATCTTGACATATGTACCATTAAAACCGAAATATCTGAAGGAGATACACCTGAAATTCGGGATGCTTGTCCTAAAGTTCGTGGTTTTATTCGAATCAGTTTTTCACGGGCTTCTTTAGATAAAGATACCAATTGATGGTAATTAAAATCCGGATTGATTTCCTGATCTTCCATCTTTTTCATTTTACCTACAATTTCCAGTTCCTTTTCAAAATAGCTTTCGTACTTCACTTTGATCTCCGCCTGTTCAATGGTATCCTGATCATATTGATTTAACAGTTCATCCAGTTCTGTATCGGCTTTGCGCAAATCTTCAAAATGTACTTGTGGACGTGTAGCCAATTGGAACATTTTTACATTTTGATTTAATGGCGAAGTTCCTAATTCTTCCAATAAAGAATTTATCTGTCCGGGAATTACGGTTCTGTTTTTTAAGTAGGAAACAATATCATCCGAATTCTTTACTTTCAGATTCACTTTTTCCATACGCTCATCATTGATCAATCCCAATTTGTGACCGATAGGACTTAAGCGGATATCGGCATTATCTTGCCTTAAAAGCAAGCGGTGTTCAGCTCTGGAGGTGAACATGCGATATGGTTCTTCAGTCCCTTTAGTTACCAGGTCATCTATTAGAACGCCTATATATGATTCAGATCTTTTTAATATCAGCTCATGCTGATCTCGTACTTTTTGATGTGCATTGACACCGGCGATAAATCCCTGGCAGGCGGCTTCTTCGTATCCGGTGGTTCCGTTTATTTGTCCCGCAAAAAACAGGTTTTTTATTTTCAGCGTTTCCAGGGTTAAATCCAATTGGGTAGGGGGGAAGAAATCGTACTCAATGGCATAGCCCGGACGGAACATGCGAGCATTTTCAAAACCGGCAATTTTTGTGAGCGCCCGATATTGGACATCTTCCGGCAGGGAAGTAGAGAATCCATTTACGTATATTTCTACAGTATTCCACCCCTCGGGTTCTACAAATATCTGGTGACGATCCCGCTCGGCAAAGCGGTTAATTTTATCTTCAATAGATGGACAATATCTAGGACCTAAACCTTTAATTCGGCCTGTAAACATCGGCGATTTTTCAAAGCCTTCTTTTAGAGTTTCATGCACCGATGAATTGGTATAGGTTATCCAGCAACATTTCTGCGCTGTGGGCATTTCAATATCGGTAAATGAGAATCTGCTTCTGTTATCATCACCCCATTGTTCTTCCATTTTGCTGTAATCCAGCGTACGGCCATCTACACGTGGAGGAGTTCCGGTTTTCATCCTACCGGCTTCAAAACCTAATTCTATCAGTTGTTCGGTAATACCTGTAGCCGATTTTTCACCGGTACGGCCGCCGCCAAATTTTTTCTCCCCAATATGGATAATTCCGTTGAGGAAGGTTCCATTGGTTAATACTACCGCATCGGCTTGTATCTCTATACCTAAATAGGTTTTAACTCCGCATACTTTGTCGCCTTTTAATAATAGGCTACTTACGGTATCTTGCCAGAAATCAACATTGGGAGTTTGCTCCAGCATTAGTCGCCATTCTTCGGCAAAGCGCATCCGGTCAGCTTGGGCCCTGGGGCTCCACATGGCCGGACCTTTCGAACGGTTCAGCATCCGGAACTGGATGGTACTTTTATCGGTAATGATTCCTGAATATCCTCCCAATGCATCAATCTCACGGACAATTTGCCCCTTGGCAACACCGCCCATGGCCGGGTTACAGCTCATTTGAGCAATGGTTCCCATGTTCATGGTAATCAGCAAAACGGATGAACCCAGGTTGGCTGCAGCCGCTGCTGCTTCACAGCCGGCATGTCCGGCGCCTACTACAATTACGTCGTATTTTTTAAACATTTTCTGAATGTTCCACGTGGAACAATTAATTGGATCTATAAAAATTTATGAGCATGTTTCACGTGGAACACGCTTGCATAATGAAAGTATTGCCACAAAAGCCCAAACGCCTTCCAAAATAACGAATGGATAAAAGCTGATTAAATAAGCTGATATGCCGCATAAACCGGCGCCCACAATATTTAAAGGCTATACAGTTTGTTGTCTGTGGATAGGATTTTGTACAAATTTAGTAAAAAGGCAATTAATAATATGGCAACGCCTACCGAGGCCATGCTATCTGATAAGGTCATATTTATGTTTATTCTGATAGTTCTAACCAGCGCATGGTTTTAATTTCTAATTCTTCGTTATGTGCTTTAATCTGATTGGCCAGTTCTGCAAGTTGTTCATGATTGCTATTGCCTGAGTTTAATTCGGTGGTAAGCTGGGCTATACTTTGCTCATGGGCTTTAATCTCTGTTTCTAAAGTTTGCAGTTCTTTTTCTTCTTTGAAGCTTAGTTTCTTTTTTGCCGGAGCAGGGGAGTTGGGAGCAGTTACAACAGCAGCTTTGGCCATCTCTTTTTCTTTTTGCGCTGCCTTTAATTCTTCCTGTTCTAAACGGTAATCGGTATAGTTGCCCGAATAAATATGCACCTTGCCCTCTCCCTCAAAAATAAATAGCTGATCGGTTAAGCGGTCGATCAAATAACGGTCGTGCGAAACCAGAATTAAAACTCCGGGAAAATTGATCAGGAAATCTTCCAATACATTCAGGGTATCTATATCCAGATCATTGGTTGGTTCGTCCAGGATCAGGAAATTCGGATTTTTCATCAGTACCCGCATTAACTGCAAACGCTTTTTCTCGCCTCCGCTCAGTTTACTCACCAAACCGTATTGCTTGGCAGGAGGAAATAAAAAATGGGTAAGAACCTGGCTTGCGGTTAGGTTTTTTCCATCGGCCATGGTAATATACTCGGCAATGTTTTTTACCACATCAATTACCCGTTCATCTTCTTTAAAATCTAAACCGCCTTGCCTGTAATAACCAAAAGTGGTGGTTTCTCCTAAGTGGATATTCCCTTTATCTGGGTGAATGGCTCCGGTAATTAAATTGAGCAGGGTAGATTTCCCCGTGCCATTTTTGCCGGCAAGACCAATTCGATCGGCTTTTTTAAAGGTATAGCTGAAATCGGAAATAACGGTTTTATGACTAAAGCTTTTTTGGATATGCTCCAGTTCTAATATTTTATTACCCTGCCGGGATATATTGACACTTAACTCCAGTTTAGATTTTGACTGGCGACCCTTGGTTTTTTCTTCCAGATCATAAAAAGCATCTATTCTGGATTTGGATTTAGTAGTTCTAGCCTTGGGCATTCTGCGCATCCATTCTAACTCTCGGCGCAACAGATTGCTGTTTTTTTCAAAAGCGGTATTCTCGGCCGCTACCAGTTCAGCCTTTTTTTCCAGGTAATAACCGTAATTGCCTTTATAAGTAGATAACTTTCCACGATCCAGTTCTATGATCTGGTTACAAACATTATCCAGAAAATAGCGGTCGTGAGTTACTAAAAGAATGGTTTTTTGGCCGGATGTCAGGAAATTTTCCAGCCATTCTATGGTTTCAATATCCAAATGGTTGGTGGGCTCATCCAGAATATAAACATCCGGATCGTCTATCAATAATTTGGCAAGGGCTAAACGTTTGCGCTGCCCGCCAGAAAGGGTGGATATTTTTTGTTCCAGATGCTGGATGCCCATTCGGCCCAAAATAGTTTTAATCTCATATTCATATTCCCAGGCATTCTGATTGCTTAACTCATCCATTAAATGATGCAATCTTTTCTCATCCTGAGGTTGTTGGTTTAAGGCTTCTTCATATTCCCGGATAAGTTGTTGCTGGATGTTGCCAATGGAATAAATGAAATCGCTGATGGTTTGTTCCTCATTAAACTTTGGATCCTGCTCCAGATAGCCAATGCGCAGTTCCCGCTCGGTAACTACTTTGCCCAGGGTGGGGGGTAATATGCCCGATAAAATCCGTAATAAAGTTGATTTTCCGGTTCCGTTTATGCCTACCAGGGCCACACGGTCGCCTTTGGCAAAGCCAACATACAGGTCTTTAAACAGCCAGTTATCGTTAAAGGCATGTCCTAATTGTTCAGTGGATAAAATACTCACGCTAATTCTTTAATTTGTTGGGAGGGATAAATATAAATTCCCTGTAGGTTTTTTAATGATTGCTTGATCATGGCCAAGGCTACTGTTTCTGCTTTGATGCTACGGTAGTTTTTTAGAGAGCCAATGAAAAATAAATTGAGAATTTTCATCAGCGGTCTCATTAGTATGTCGTCCAGGCGTTTTTCTTTACGTGTGCCTTCCAGATAGGAGGGCCGATATAGATGCAAGGAGGGATAATTCAGCATTTTTAATTTCTCTTCTAAATTGCCTTTTTGCTTTAAATAAAAGCTATTAGAATTGGGATCGGCTCCTAATGAACTTACGATATGAAATTGTGGAACTCCATTTTCTCTTCCAATACGGGCAATTTCAAAAGGATAATGATTATCTATTTTCAGGTATTGCTGTTTATCGGGCGTTTTTTGACGGGTAGTTCCCAGGCAACTGAAAATAACATCTCCTTTTATTAAAGATGCCGATTGATACAGTTGGTCAAAATCAATGATTTGCTGTTCTATTTTAGGATGTTGAATATCCATCGGCTTTCTTAGTAAAAGAACAATTTTAGTATAGAATGGCTCTTTTAGCAAAAAATCTAAAAGATAACTGCCAATAAGTCCGCTTGCTCCAACTAAAATGGCTGTACCTGGCATAAAAAAGCTGTTTATAATCTGTAAAGGTACGAATTACAAGTTTGGAATAAATATTGTATGTTTAAACATGTAATTTTAATTACCGAAAGATGAAATTCCAGAATTAAATTCCTCGGACTTCATCAACGATAAAGAATGTAAAAATAAGATTTATGAACAAGATCATTCATTTAGCAGACGATCGTGGCATACAAAACCACGGCTGGCTTAAAGCCGCACATTCATTTAGTTTTGCCAGTTACCATGACCCGGCCAAGGTTCATTTTGGTTTATTAAGGGTGCTTAACGACGATATAATTGCCCCAGGAATGGGTTTTGGCGAGCATGGACATGATAACATGGAAATTGTGACCATTCCATTAAGAGGTTCGCTGGCTCATCGGGATAGTTTGGGATCTGAAGGTTTAATAGGACCGGATGAGGTGCAAATTATGTCGGCTGGAAGCGGTATCCGGCATTCTGAATTTAATGGCTCTAAAACGGAAGAAGTTAATTTGCTTCAAATTTGGGTTTTTCCAAAAGAGCGAAATATTCAACCTCGGTATGACCAGAAAAAATTTGATTTCAGCGATTCTCAGAACGCTTTTAAAACCCTGGTATCTCCGCAAAAAGATTCTGAGGCTATGTGGATCAATCAGGACGCTTATTTTTCAATAGGAAATTTTGAAGCAGGCCGTCAAGGTGCATATAACATTCAACATAGCCAAAACGGCGCTTATGTGTTTGTTATTGAAGGAAAAATTGAACTGGATGGCCAGGTTTTGGGTAGAAGAGATGCTGCTGGCATTTACAATACGTCTAATTTTGATTTTAAAGCCTTAGAAGATAGCCGGGTGTTGGTTATCGATGTGCCAATGGAATTTTAAGCATCGTTTTAATTAAATAAACAGGGCGCTCTTTGGGAGCGTCTTTTGTTTATTTATGGAAATGCTATAAATAGGCCCCGGATTTTTTCTCCCGAAGATTTCGGTAAGTGCAGAAAACTCTTAGAAAAAATCAGCGCTGGCTGGCGGTTAATTTGGTTCCGTATTTTTATATCCCGGAGGGATACAGGGTTTGTAGGAAAATAAATACATACGAAAATCTACGACCCCGAAGGGGTCGAACCACCAATGTTCAACCGAATCTGCTATAAACGTTGGATGCCTTTGGCATCGCATTAGCTTGAAAAAACCGCGGATAAATAACCATAAAAAGCTAATGACTAAAAGCTAATAGCCAACAGCCAGTTTACTGAGTTCCTAAACCCGATTGCAGTGGATACCGGCCCGGTGGTTAAGGCCTGTGCAGTATGAGCGGAAAGCGGGGCTATCCTAAGCCAAAAGAAGTGGAATGAGGTTTACTAAAATAGCTATTAGCTAATTACTTTTTGAATCCTCGTTTTTGAAGATATTCGTCTTCTTTTTGACTCATCAGGGCTTTTTCGGCCTTCGTTTTGTCTTTATAGCCCAGTAAATGCAGCACGCCATGAATAATTACCCGGTGCAGCTCATCGCTTGGACTTACTTTAAAAGCTCTGGCATTTTCGCGGGTACGTTCTACGCTGATGAAAATATCGCCTAATATTTTTTTGGCTTCCTCGCTATTGTCGAAGGTGACGATATCGGTATAAGTATCGTGTTTCAGATACTGCTGATTGATTTCTAAGAGGTAATTATCGCTGCAAAAAATAAAGTTGAGTTCGGTTAATTGAAAACCTTCGGCTTGTATGGTTTGAAGGATCCAATTTTTAAGGACTGTTTTTTGCTTTAAGGTAAATGGAATATCTTCTGAAAAGAAGTTAACGGGTATTTTGCTCATTAAAGTTTAAAATGTAATTCTAGCTCGTTTCCTTTGGTATTAAAAATACATTGGTCGGCCAGTTTTTTGATGATGAAAACGCCTCTTCCGCTTAGATTTTCGATGTTTTCAGGAGCGGTAGGGTCGGGCAGATTATTGTAATCAAAGCCTTCGCCTTCATCTGCAATGGTAAAAATAAGTCGTTTACCTTCTATTACTTCCAGGTTGATGTATACCTTTTTATCCGGGTTTTCTTTATTGCCGTGAAAAATGGCGTTTATAACGGCCTCACTCAGGCAGGTAAGCACATTGGCATAGGTTTCATCGCCTAAATTGAATTTTTCATTCAGCGTATCCACAAAATTTTCAACCTCGGTAATGCTGTTTAAGCGGGAGGGTAATTGTAGGGTGTACAGGCCTGTGCTGTCTGAAAAATCTAAAGGCTTACTACTCATGATAGACCGAATTTAAGAATTTAAAGTAATCTCCTACTTTTATTTTGTAAAATAAATTTAGTGCCGGCGGGACGGTTTTAAGCAAATCAGTTTCTTTCTGTTTAACTTTTTGGTATTCCTGAAGGTAGATTTTATAGTTAGGTGCTTGATCTACACCTTGTTTACTTTCTCTCCGGGAATCTTGTTCACGCTCCTGTTCCGCTTTCTCGGCGTCCAGTAACTTGCTAAGAATTTCCTGTTGTCTAATAATCGTTTCCTGTTGAATTTTTTTGTTTACGAGATCAGTCTCGGTTTGTTCCATTTGTTTCATCAATTTATCCAGATTGCCCAAACCGCCTTTTCCATCCTTATTTAATTGCTGATTAATTTCTTGCATGGCCTGCCGGATCAATTGCTGTTCTCGGGCCATTTTGGCCAGTTGTTCGCTTAAACTGCTCTTTTTAGCCTCTGGCCCTGATTGACCAGCTTGCTGCATTTCTTCGCGGGCTTTTTGCATATTTTTATTCAATTGCTCCTGCATTTTGCTAAGCTGAGAGAGACTGGAGTTTTTTTTGCCCTTACCTCCCTGACGGGCATTTTGCTGCATTTTTTGCAATTGATCCAGCGCTTCGCTAAGCATCAGAGCCAAATTGTTGATGGAGGTCATGGCATATTGCTGGTTTCGGTTAGCCTCGGCGGTCCGGCGATCGGACAGGTTTTCAAGGGCCGAATTGACATTTGAATTGATGCTTTGTATTTCTTTATTAACCACCGATTGGATTTGCGGCACCCGTTTGCTGAGCGAAAACAAACTGTCTTCTATCATTTTTAAATTGTCTTGCAGTTCCTTTTGTTTTTGGGTACCCAATTTATACTGAGGATCTGCGCTACTGGTTTTTTTAAGCGTTTGCATTAGTTTTTCCTGGTCAAAGGATGTGTTGAGCAGGTTATTTAGAATTTTTCTCAGATCCTGAATATTCAAGTCTGTTTCTGCTGATTCACCTTCCTGTTGCATGCTTTCCAGTTTTTGGGAAAGTGCTTGCATCTGTTCGGCGGCCTTACGCTGGTTTTCGGCCGCTTTTTTCCGCTCCTGATTTGCCAGATTTTTGCTGCTTTGTTCTTGTTGTTGGCTAATTTGTTCCTGCTCTTTTTCCGGATTTTGGAACTCGTTTTTCTGGCTTAATTCATTGTTCTTTTGCTCCAATTCACTCAAGTTCTTTTGAAGTGAGATAAAGTCCTTTTTGAGGCTTTCCTGCTCCTGTTTCAAGGAGTTGATATCCTGATTTTTGATTGTTTTTTCGCTTAATTCCTGCTGTTTTTTGGCCAGATCTTTCAGCTTATCAATGCTTTCTGTCAGTTTCTGATCAAACTCTAATTGTTTGTAGAGTTCCAGAATGCGATCTAATTCTTTTTGCAAGGATTTATTATCGACCTGCATGTTCGATAACTCATTCCGGGTTTGATTTTTGTTATTTTCTTCCAGCAGTTTTTCAATATTTTTCAGGATCTGACGGGTTTTATCGTCTAAAACATTGTTAAATAGGTTTTCAATTTGCTTTTGTTTTTCTAGGATATCAGCACGCTGCTCTTTGTAATCCTGTTGTTCAAACAGGTTTTTCTTATTTTCATTCTGAATATCTTTAACCAGCTCTTCCAGATCTTTTTGTTGTTGTAAAAGTTGCTCTATCTGTTTTTTATCGTCATAATCCAGACTTTTTTTGTTGATCAAATCCTGATTAAGGCGTTTAGCTTCTTTTTCTACTTTGGCAGCCTGACGGATAGCTTGTTCGGTTTTTTCCTTAATGGAACGGGAATTATCGTCCAGTTTTTTCTCCATTTCGGCATCAGAAGGCATTTTGAAGGTTTTTATAGCCGAGCGGGCGGATTTAGGGCCATGTACACCATCGTTATCAAATACTTCAAAATAATATTCGATAATCTGCCCGGCCTGCGGATCAAGTTCTTTGGCATTCCAAACATTGAAAAAAGTACTCTGTAATGAATTTATATTGATATCAATCGATTTTGTCAACTGCTTTACGGGCTTAGAAGATCCTTCGTTCAATATTTGGTAAATGAAATTCAACTTAGAAAATCCATGATCGTCATTTACCTGGCCCATAAAGTAAAACAGTTTATTGTTGATGGAATCTACGCGTTCATTTACTTCAATGGTGGGGTTCAGATCTGGTATAACCTGTATCTGGTAAGTAATGGAGTCTGAAAGATTTACTTCTTTATTTTTGGCTGCAATGCTGTAATTCGCATTTTCCATAGCCTGGTAAGAAAATTTAAACAAACCATTATCTGGCTGAATAATAATCTGCCGCTTGTTCAGTAAAAAATCAATATAGCTGGTGTTTTGCGCACGAAATTTCCAGGTTATCCGGCTGCCAACGGGAACGTTTAGATCTCCGGTATTAGAAATGGTTTCATTTTTTTTATTCAGATAGGCTGGATATTCCAAATCGATCTCAAAATGAAGCAAACTGGGTTTGGGCTTAACTTCCAGCGTATAAGTTTCAGAACTGTATGGACCATTTGTAAGCCGTATTTTTTTGCTTTGTTGCAGATTTTTAAACACATAGTTAAAGCGGGTAACCGATTTTTTTGTTAGTTTAAAAGTATTTACGCCGTCTTCCAGATAAATTTCATTGGGAATTATATCTCCGCTTAATTTTACCTGAAGTTCAAAATCGCTTCCTTGTGCAGCTTTTAAATTTTTATTGAGGATAATGAAATTGAAAGGAGCTTTTTTGACAAAATGCTTTTCGTGGTTCCATAGTCGCTGGGTGCTCTCGCTAAAAATGGCGGGAGTGGTAAAAAAGATTAGGACAATTATAATCAGAGGCGCCAAGGCATATTTAATATGCCGGGTATTATCGTTTAAACGAATGGCCGAGGCAAAAGGAATAGGGCGTAATTCGGTTATTTTTTGGTTGATACTGGCCTCAATAAGCAAACGATGTTGGGGTTGTTCTTCGACCAGTTTTTTAAGCTGCAAAGCATTCAGTAATTTATCTTTTACCGGTGCAAAATGATTCCCAATTATTTCTGAGGCCTGCTCGTAATTAATGGTTTTGCCAAGCTTAAAATAAGCCATTAAGGGCCTAATAATGTAGTTAAGTAAAATAAGTCCGTTCAGGACTATGAAGCTATAAAAAAGCAGGCTGCGAATCAGGGGCGTAAAATTACCCAGGTATTCGGCAATGGTTACAATCAGGAAAGCAATAAATAGAATAGCCGCCAGATAAATACTACCTCTGATAATTTTATGGAGATAGTATTTGCGGATAAACTCATCAATTTTTTGAATGAGGAAGGCATAATTACCGGTAGAAGTATCCATAAGCTTCCCTATATGTAGTTTTGAAATTACTAATTTCTTTAATTAATGCTGGTTTTTGATTGAAGAAATTAGATTTTTCTAACACCTGGTGAAAGTATATTGACTTTTAAAACAAATTGTTTATAGGCATGTTGTTGATTTAAACCTAAAAAATCAATCTATGAAAAAACTTATTTTACTCTCGGTAACATTGGCGTTGCTTTTTGGAATAGCCTGTAAAAAAGAAAAGCAGAAAAAAGTTGATAAACCGGTAAGTGAAATGCTGCGAGGAACATGGTTTACAACTTTAGAAAAATATGAGTACTTCAATGCTTCCAATGTTAAAGAATACGAAGAAAGCAAAACGCCTGGAGTTCAGTATATCATTAATAATCAAGTAACTCGAAAAAATGCACAAGGGGTGAAAGATTTGGTTACCGATTATTCCGTTTCTACCGTTAACGGAAAATATTATATCTCATTTAACCAAAATGGCATTTCAGAAACCTTTCAAATAGTTTCTGTGGATGATAAAATAATGGTTTGGACCCAGGAGAAGAAAAATCAGATGTATAATAGCAGTGGCGATAAAATGGCCGCAAAGCAGCAATTAACCATTAATTTCCACTGTCCTTGCCGAGATTAAAAGTAGGGGCGATCTTATATGATCGCCCTTGTTCTGAATGAATATTCGGGTCCAATTGGTAAGGCCGCTTTTGGACAATCATTAAAACTACCTGCGACCCGTCAATTTTATGGAGCGTAGGGCGATTACATAGGATCGCCCCTACGACTTTAACTTAATAATTAAATCCTCCGGACCCAGTTTTTCCTGCTCGCCGGTTTTCATGTTCTTCAGGGTTAATTTTCCACTGGAGATTTCCTCACTTCCAATCAGAATTACATAAGGGATGTTTTTGGCATCGGCATAACCTAATTGCTTTTTCAGTTTGCTGGAAGC